>RGES01000217.1 GCA_009917805.1 Verrucomicrobiota bacterium | reverse complement strand
GGACGACGAGCAGGACGCCAAGCGCGACCGCAAGGGCGAGTTCGTCATCCTGCCGGGCAAGCCCGACCAAAGCGAACTCATCAGACGCATCGAATCGAAGGACGCGGACGAAGTCATGCCGCCGCCTAAGCAGCATAAGACGATGCCGGCCGCGCAGGTCGCGCTCCTCAAGGAATGGATCAAGCAAGGCGCGCCCTGGGGACGTCATTGGTCCTACGAACCGGTCGCCCGCCCATCCGTCCCCAAGAACGGCGAAGCCAATCCGGTCGACGCGTTCCTCGCCGACCGCCAGAAGAAGGAAGGCCTGACGTGGTCGCCCGAAGCGCCGAAGGCCATCCTCATCCGCCGCCTCGCGCTGGATATCACGGGTCTGCCGCCCACGCCCGCCGAGGTCGCGCAGCTTTCCGGCACGAAACACGAGGACATCGTCGCCCACTTCCTCGCCAAGCCCGCCTACGGCGAGCACTGGGCCCGCCAGTGGCTCGACCTCGCCCGCTACGCCGACAGCGCCGGCTATCCTTCCGACCCCGGACGCATCATCTGGGCCTATCGCGACTGGGTGATCAAATCCCTGAACGATAACCAACGCTTCGACCAGTTCGTCATCGACCAGATGGCGGGCGACCTCCTGCCCTCCCCGACCGAAGACCAGATCATCGCGACGGCTTTCCATCGCAACACGATGACCCAGAACGAAGGTGGCACCAGCGACGAGGAGTTCCGCAACGCCGCCGTCATCGACCGAGTCAACACGACCTACGCCGTCTTCATGGGCACGACGATGGCCTGCGCGCAGTGCCATACCCATAAGTATGACCCGATCACGATCACGGAATACTTCCGCTCCTACGCCTTCCTCAACCAGAGCGCCGACAGCGACAAGCGCGACGAAGCCCCGCTGCATGAGATCTACCCGCCCGGCGTGAAAGCCCAGCGCGACCAGTGGATGAAGGATAGCGTCGCCGCGGAAGCCGTCTTCAAGAAGCCCAATCCGGCCTGGCTCGTCGGCTACGACGAATGGCTCGCGAAGAAACCGAAGCTGGCCGACAAGCCGCTGAAGGCCGCCCTCGACGCCCCCAAGGAAAAGCGCACCAAGGCCCAGGAGAAGCTGCTCACCGACCACTACGTCCGCAACGTCTCCCCGGCGACGAAGGCCGAACGCGCCCACGCCGACGGCCTGAAGAAACAGATCGCCGCCTCCGCCCCGGTGACGGTGCCGATCATGAAGGACCTGGCCGGCGACCAGCGTCGCAAGACCTTCGTCCAGCTCCGCGGCAACTGGCAGGCGCTCGGCGACCAGGTCGACGAAGGCGTCCCGACATCCCTGGCCCGCTGGGACGATGCCTTCCCGAAGAACCGCCTCGGTTTCGCGCGCTGGATCGTCAGCCGCGACAACCCCCTCACCGCCCGCGTCACGATGAACCGCCTCTGGGAAACCGTCTTCGGCGTCGGCATCGTGCGCACGAGCGAAGAATTCGGCAGCCAAGGCGATCTGCCCATCCATCCGGAGCTGCTCGATTGGCTTGCCGCCGAGTTCGTCGAGTCCGGCTGGGACACGAAGAAGATGCTGTCTCTCCTCCTGAACAGCCGCGCCTACCGCCAATCTTCCGCCAGCAGCGCCAAGCTCAACGAGCTCGACCCCGACAACCGTTTCGTCGCCCGCGGCCCGCGCTTCCGTCCGTCGGGCGAGATGCTCCGCGACCAGGCGCTCGCCGTCAGCGGACTCCTCAGCAGCAAGATGTTCGGCGCCCCCGTCCGGCCGATGCGCCCCAACATGGGCCTCAGCATCGCGTTCGGCGGCTCGGGCGACTGGATGACCAGCGTCGGCGAGGACCGCTACCGTCGCAGCCTCTACACCGAGACGCGGCGCAGCACGCCCTATCCGAGCTTCGCGACGTTCGATGCCCCTAACCGCGAGACCTGCGTGATCCGGCGCGGCCGCTCCAACACGCCGCTCCAGGCCTTCGTGACGCTCAACGACCCGGTCTTCGTCGAGGCCAGCCAGGCCCTCGCCCGCCGCCTGCTCAAAGAAGGCGGCGCGACGGATGAATCCCGCCTCCGCCTCGCCTACTCGCTCTGCCTCTCCCGCGAGCCGGACGCCAACGAACTCTCGACGCTGAAGACCTTGCTCACGAAGTCCGTCGCCCAATACAAAGCCGACGGTGCGCTCGCGCTCAAGATGGCCACCGATCCGCTCGGCCCCGCCGACAAAGCCGCCGATGTCCCGACCCTCGCCGCTTGGACCGCCGTCAGCAGCGTCATCATGAACCTCGACGAGTTCCTCATGCGCCGCTGAGCCACAATTCCTACCCCTGCCCCTACCCCTACCCCTCTTCGTCCGATGCTCCACCCTCTTCGCGAAGCCCGACTCAGCCTGCAGACGCGCCGCACCTTCCTCAGCAGCGTCGGGCAGTTCAGCCTCGGCGCCATCGCCCTCCACGCGATGCAGGCCGACGCCTTCGGCGCCTCCTCCGTCGCCGACAATCCGCTCGCCCCGCGCAAGCCGCACTTCAAGCCCAAGGCCAAGCGCGTCATCTACCTCCACATGTCGGGCGGTCCGCCCAACCTCGACATCTTCGACCACAAGCCCGCGCTCGTGAAACACGACGCCCAGCCCTGCCCCGATTCCTTCCTCAAGGGACGGACCTTCGCCTTCACCACCGGCGTACCCAAGCTCATGGGCAGCCCGCGCACGTTCAAGCAATACGGTCAAGGCGGGCTCTGGATGAGCGATGCCGTCCCGAACTTCCACAAGGTCGCCGACGATGTCACGCTGCTGAAGGCGATGCACACGGATCAGTTCAACCACGCGCCGGCCGAGCTGCTCCTCTTCACCGGACACAACCGTCAAGGCCGCCCCTCGTTGGGTTCCTGGGCCACCTACGGCCTCGGCACCGAGAACCAGGACCTCCCGGGCTTCGTCACGATGATCTCCAACGGCGTGCAGCCCAGCGGCGGCCAGGGCTGCTGGGGTTCCGGCTTCATCCCGTCCGTCTTCCAAGGCGTCCAGTGCCGCAGCAAGGGAGACCC
>RGES01000216.1 GCA_009917805.1 Verrucomicrobiota bacterium | reverse complement strand
AGGACGAGGCTTTCATAATTCCTCTCTTATTCCTCAGCTATAGAAGCCTTCAAGCATAAGGTTGTGACAAGTGGGGCGGAGACGCGTGCAGAACGCAAAATGGGGACAGGACCGCCGCAGGGCGTCCGGAGGTAGGGGCGCGACGGTGTCGCGACCGAAGGATGAGGGTAAAGTGCGGACGCGTCGCCGACGCGCCCCTACCCCAATCCTGCTTCGCAGCCGTTCCCCATGCCAGCATGCCCCCTTTTTCCTATCGATACCCCGTACTCTATACTCTAGTACGATCCCATGGCCCGGACCATGGAACTAAACTACCTGACGCTGCTCCGGGAGTTGGAGCGGGAGGTGGCGGCCGGCGCCGGCCTGAAGCTGTCCGCAGACCGCGACGGACTGCAGCGGGCGCGCAAATGGTTCGCGGGGCGCTTCGCCGGCGGGCTTCTTGGCCTAGCCGCCGCGAAGCTGGCCAGGGGCGAACAGAAGATCGGGGAGGCCCTTCGGATCAAAGCCGACGAGATGCGCCACCAGGAGTCGCTGACGCTCCGATCCCTCCGGAAACTCTCCGAAGCCCAGGATGTCTATGACTTCGACCGCCCGCCGAGCTGGCCGCCGGTCGTGCCGACGGAGCAGCTGGTCTCCCGCTTCGTGGGCCACGCCATCGGCCTGCATTCGGAAAATCCGGAGACCGACTTCGCCACGCAGGTCGAAGCGTCTTTCCGCGAGACCGCCATCCCGGCCCTCGCCTGGGGTTTGCTGACGCAGCTCGCCACGCTCCCGACGGAAGACAAGGACGCCGCTACGGACGCCTTGCTGCGCCGGCTTGAGGCCGACCTCGGCGCCAAGCCCTCCCCGGCCGAAGCGGTCGTCGACGCCGCCGGGCGTCGCGTCGCGCTCCCTTATCTGCGGCTCACCGAAGGCTTCTTGCGCCTGCTTACCCAGAAGGACGCCGAATGGCGGATCTCCGTCGCAGCCGCGACCCAGCTCCGCGCCGAACTGCGTGCGGAGTTCGCGAAGCTGGCCGCCGACACCAGCGGAGCCTTCCCCGCCGTCCTCGCCCGCCATTACGGCCCGCAACGGGGCGGCTCTGACCGCGCGCACGCCGTCGCCCTCGCCCAGCGGCGCTCGCAAACCTCCGCCGCGTTCCTGCGGGAACGCGTCGAACTGCTGGCGACCGCCCGCGCGCCCGAGCTCGATCCCTTCCGACGCCTCTGCGCGACGGACCTCCGCGCGGCCTGCGAGGAAGCGCAAGCGTGGCTGAGCGCCGACGCGAGCAGCGAGACCGCCGACCGCGGACGCCTCGCCGCCGGCCGGGCCTACTGGCTCGCCCGGCAGACCTTCGGCAAGCACGACCTGGCCGCGGCCGAATGGCTGACCGCGCTCGTCGAACGGACCAACGACAAAGGCAAGGTCATCCATCAGGTCTCCGCCGACCTCGCCCCGCAGGAGCTGGCCGACGTCGAATGGGCGAGCAAGCTGACCCTGCAGCTCCTCCGCGAAGCCGCCCGCGCCTATCGCGGCCGCGACGAACTCCGGGCGATCTGCCTGCGCTTCGCGGCCGGCTACGCGACCAATCCGCGCTATCATCGGGCCTCGGCCGTGCTCGCCCTGCAGCAGGTGATCGTGGAAGAGTATGCCCGCGAGCCCGCGGCGCGCGCACGCCTGACAGATATGTTCCGGGCGCGGCTCGCGTGGCAAAGCCAGGCGACGCTCCTCCCGACCAAGAACCGTAGCGAGATCCGGAACGCCGCCGGCCATTATCAATCGGCCGTCAGCGGGCGCGGGGCGCCCAAGGACGGACTCGACGCGGAAGCGCCGGTCCATCTCTTCCCCGAGCTGCTCGCCTTCCTGGAAACCTATCACAACGAGTCCAAGGGCGGAGAGAAGCTCCTGCACGTGATCGATTACGTGGTGCAGCAGAACTACGGCGTCTACTTCGACGCCGTGACGGAACGACGCCTGCTCGCGGATGGCATCGAGCAGTTCAAGGCCTGGCACGCGCAGATCGAAGACGCGTTGGTCCGGAAGAATTCCGAAGTCGGCGTCCGCCTCCGCGCGGAGAAAGAAGCCGGACGTCCGACCGCCGGCATCATCCTGCAATACTGCATGGCGACGCTGGGGAAGATCGAGTTTGGCTACGTCCCGACCAAGGGTGAACGTGCCAGATCGGCCTGAAAACAGGGCTAGGGTAAAAAAGGCGGAGCGAATCGGCGACGACGTTAAGCCCGCAGGCATCGGCCTGCCGCCGCGGTATCCCGGATTCATGCGACCAGCGCGAAACCGGTTCCGATAGGTTTTGAATCCAGATTCAGGCCAGAAAAGGCCTCCGAAGGCAGGTCAGAGCAAAGCGCCCTACTTGTCAGGCATGAGACGATCGTCCTCTTATTGCCATGACTCACCTCATCAAAGCGACGGCCCCGCTCAAGGGCTTCCCGACCGAAAAGACCCTCAAGGACCTCAACCCCACCCGGGGCATGGTCATCACCACGTCCATCAACGTCCCGCCGGGCGACCGCTCGGTGCTGATCGAGATGGAGTCCGGCTCCATCGACGACCCCAAGCTCTGGAAGGGCGGCAAGGTCCTCGTCGACGCGGCCCCGATCTTCGGGCGCATCGCCGAAGAGATGGGCTATGACCCGAAGCTCCTCGCCGACGGCGAAGGCGAGACCGGCGTCGCCGGCCACAGCTGGAACACCTACGCCGACGCGGACGCGTGCCCCCTGCTCGTCCGCTGGGAGGCCGGCGACGCGCGCCTGCTCCTGTGCGTCGGCCTGCCGATGTTCACCGGCCGCATCGTGTTCCAGCCGACGCGCGAGGCCTACGTCATCCTCCTGGGCAACAAAGCCGCCGGCGACATCATGAAGCGCGTCGGGGTGGCCCTCGAAGGCCTGGCGGACGGCCTGAAGCCGTGCGACGCCGAAGTCGCCGTGGGCAACACCCTCCGCAAGGTGAAGATGGAGGAGTGCGGGCACTACTTCGAATACCAGTGCCGCATCTCCGTCGATGCCCTGAAGGGCCCGAACGCCGTGCGCCGCGCGGATTACCTCGA
>RGES01000215.1 GCA_009917805.1 Verrucomicrobiota bacterium | reverse complement strand
CGGCGCGCGGGCCGGAAGGAAAGCGTGCTGCGCTGGTAGGCGGCGTCGGTCGCCTCCTCCTCGATGGACTCGTAGGACTTGCTCTGCCACGCGACGATGGCGTCCGACACGCGCTCGGCGTCGCGCTGCTCCATGCCGAGGGAGTAGAGCAGCTGGATGATGTCGTTCTTGGACAGGACGCTGAGCGGGAGCTTGGCGGTCTCGTCCTCGTAATCGAACTTCACCTCGAGGCCGTCGCGCGGGGGGAAGCCGGCGTAGGCGTGCGGGTCGTCGTAGCCCTGCGAGGGGGCGTGGACCTTGTTGAGGTCGATCGAGCGGATCTCGGCGATGACGGCCAGCGCGAGCTCGAGCTCGGACTGCGCGTCCGCCCGCAGGCGGCGACGGTCCGCTTCGCGCGTCGCGATGGCGAGCTCGAGGGAATTGTCCTCCATGAACCGTCCGAGCAGCAGCGAGGCCAGCGTGATGAGCACGAGGACGACGATGATGACGGAGCCGCGGCGCTTCTGCACGGTCATGGGGTCGAGGCGCCGGAGCGCTTGATGGGGAGGTTGATGACCTTGGTGGCCTTGAGGGACCCGCGCTCGTACACGAGGTGGATGCGCGCGGGCTTCTTCCAGGCGGTGCCGCCGGTCTCGTTGACGGGCTCCTCCTCGACCTTCCACTCCTTGAGGTCGGGATCGTAGTACTCGTAATGGATCGCGGTCACGAACGGGCTGATGACGGTCTCGTGCTTGTCGGTCTTCTCCCGTTCGATCTCGAGGCGCGACTGCCACTGGAACACCAGCCCGCGGCCTTCCTCGACGAAGACGTTGAAGTCGACGTCCGGCAGCGGCGCTTCGGGCCAGTCCGCCAGGCGGCCGGCGTCGGCGAGGAGGAAGCTGAGGCGCGGCTTGGTCGTGCCGGCGCCGTCGTCGACGTCCTTGAGCGCGACGCCCGAGGCGCTCGGGCCGTACGTCGCCTGTTCGAAGGCGTTGCGCACGAGCGCGGTCGCGGCCCGCGCATGCTGGTCGAACAGCCGCTTGTCGCGGCCGCCGCCCCAGAGTTCGCTCATCGAGAACAGGAACGAGCTCAGCGAGACCATCAGGATGCCGAGCAAGGCCAGCGAGACGAGCATCTCGAGCAACGTGAAGCCGCGGCGGAGCGTCGCCTTCATCGCTTGGCCGGCCGCGCGGCGGGCTGCCCTCCGGGTTGGCCGCCCTTGGCGGGCTGGCCGTTCTTGCCGTTCTGCGGCGCGGGCTGGGCGTTCTTGCCGCCCTTGCCGTTGGCGGCGGGCTGGCCGGGCACGAGCTTCTTGCCGCGCGTGGGCGCGCTGATGAAGGAGGAATTGCCGTCGGCTTCCTTGTACCCGCGTTCCTTCTCGAGGCGCTGGCGCGCGTCGTCGCGGATCTTCTGGCGGTCGGACGGGATCGACCACGTGGGGCGCAGGAGCATGCGCGTCTCGTTGATCTCCTCGCCGTAGTCGCCGTCGGCGACGGCCTGGATCTCGCACGTGAGCTGCACGGCGAAGAGGTCGCTCACGGCGGTGGCCTCGATCTTGCCCTTCCAGCGCGCGGTGCGGCCGCCGGGCAGGTGGATCTCGCCGCCGGTCTCGACGTCGTCGAAGCCGGGCGTCTCCATGAGCGCGGCGCGGCAGCGGGCGATGTCGTCCAGGCGCTGTTCGTCCTGCTGCAGCGCGATGCGCCCGAGGATGATGTTGGAGTAGGCGGCCCCGAGGCTCACGGCGGCGAGCGCGAAGATGGCGAGGCTGACGAGCACCTCGATGAGGGTGAAGCCGCGGCGTCTCATTTGGGCGGCACGGCCGGCAGGGGCGCGCAGGTCAGCGGGTCGATGGGGATGACGACGCGGTTCTCGTTGCGGGTGACGTCCAGGCGGACGCGGTCGCACGTGCCGTCCGGGAAGAAGCGCATGCGCGCGAGGGGCTTCTCCGAAGCCACGCCGCCGAGCAGGATCGCGCCGGTGCTCTCGGGCGCGAGGATCTTGACCTTCACGCCTTCGACCTTCGGGAGCTTCTCCTCGGTGCGCGGATGGTCTTCGTCGGCGTGCTCCTCGCCCCACTCGAAATCAGGGCCGTCCTCGTCCGTGACCTCCTTGGGCGCGAGCTCGAGGACCTTGCCTTTCTCCACCGCCTGGCGGCGGATGGTCTGCAGCAGCGCCGTCAGGGCGTCCTCCGGGTCCGACCGCGAGGTGCCCTTGAGCAGCTGCGCCGACCCGCCGATCATGACGGCCGCGAGCATGCTCATCAGGCCGAGGACGAGCAGCGTCTCCAACAAGGTGAAGCCGCGGCGCGCCGGCCAGCCGGCTCGATGCTGCGGTGCCGGGTTCACCAGTTGCCGATGTCGTCTTCGGTGTCCGGCTTGTTGTCCTTGCCGATCGAGAAGAGGTCGTAGGGCGTCGACGAGGCTTCGGTGTTCTTGGTGCCGGGGTAGCGGTACTGGTACTCATGGCCCCACGGGTCGAGCGGCACGCGTCCGCCCTTGGCGTCGAGGTACGGTCCGCGCCAGCCGGTCTTGCCTTCCGGCGCGACGACGAGGGCCTTGAGGCCTTCTTCGGTCGAAGGATAGTCGCCCATGGCCAGACGGTAGTTCAGCAACGCCGTCTTCATGGAGTCGTTGACCATGGTCTTGGCCGAGAATTCCTGGCCTTCGCCGAGGATCTTGCCGACGTTCGTGACGGCGAGGCCGACGAGCATGCCGACGATGGCGACGGCGACGAGGATCTCCATCAGGGTGAAACCCTTGCGGAGACGGCGGACGTTGTTCTTTTGGACGGTGGTCATGGAAGGGGAGGAAAAGGCTTAGCGGACCTTCGGGGTCTTGGCCGGCTTGCCGGTCGGGGCGGCCTGCGCGGCGCCCTTGGTGGTCGTGGCGTCGCCGCCGCGCTGACGCTGCGAGCCGTCGGTCTGGCCGCCGTCCGGTCCGCGGCCCTTGCCGAACTTGTCGCGCATGGACTGACGGAAGGCTTCGATCTGCTCAGGGGTGAGGTTGCCCGGTCCGCCCGCGCCCGGCACGCCGGCGACGGCGCCCTGCGGAGCGACGGCGTTGGA
>RGES01000214.1 GCA_009917805.1 Verrucomicrobiota bacterium | reverse complement strand
CTCGTCGCCGACTACTGGCGCCGCTGCTTCCTCGAGGACCCCGTGCACGGCGAATGGATCCGCGACTACTGGACCCGTCAGCGCAAGTTCTCGCCCGAGGTCGCCGACGACTTCGGCATCGGCTTCGCGCCCGTCGACGACTCCAAGCTCATCCCCGGCCTGCTCGCCAAGGGCTACGCCAAGGACGCCCTCGCGCAGACCGGCCTCTTCTTCGGCGTCGACCGCGTGCCCGACCCGCTGCGCTGGCGCTGCCGTTTCCGCGGCCGCCTGATCATCCCCATCCGCGACATCCAGGGCCGCGTGATCGCCTTCACCGCGCGTCAGCTCGACATCACCCCGCAGGACGATCCGTCCCGCGAGGCCAAGTACGTCAACTCGCCCGAGACCGAGCTGTTCAAGAAGTCGCGCACGGTCTTCAACCTCGACCGCGCGCGCATGACCCGCAAGGACGCCGACCCGTTCGTGCTCGTCGAAGGCCAGCTCGACGCGATCCGCTGCCACTCCGCCGGCATCCCCGGCGCCATCGCCGCCCAAGGCACCGCCGTCACGGAGGAGCACATGCAGCAGCTCCGCCGCTTCACGCAGCGCCTGATCGTCTTCCTCGATTCCGACGCCGCCGGCCAGAAAGCCGCCCTGCGCCTCCTGCCCATCGGCCTGCGCGAAGGCCTCGACATCCGTTTCCTTTCGCTCCCCGGCGGCAAGGATCCCGATGAGTATTTTTCGACGCATGACGCCGCCGGCTGGGCGGGCCTCGTCGCCGGCGCCCGCAGCGCCATGCAGTTCTGCGTGCAATCCTTGGTGCCCGAAGGCTCCGTCAACCTGCCCCTCACCAGCCGCCTCAGCCTGCTGGAAGCCATCTTCCCGATCGTCGAGCAGGCCGGCGCCGAGGAGATCGTCCGCGAAGCCCTCAACGAGGCCGCCCGCCACGCGGGCATCGGCATCCGCGAGATGCACATGGCCTACGAACGCCATCGCGCCCAATCCCAGTCCCAACGCCCCGCCGCCCAGCTCGGCGGCGCCGACGACCCGACCCCGGCCCCGGTTGTCAAGGGGGGGGGCTTGACAACGACGGAGGAGGATTTGATACTGTTCCTCCTGCGGCATGAATCCTACTTCGTCCCCATCGCCCAGTCGCTCCCCCTCGAGTGGATCGACCAGTCCGGCCGGGGCGGCCAGCTCCTGATGGCCCTGCTCAACGAAGCCGCCCACGGCCACTTCGCCGGGCTCCGCGAGGCCATCAGCGCCCTGGACGACGAGATGCGCACCGAAGCCGCCCGGCTTTCCGCCGAAAGCTACGCCGGCAAGGACGACGAGAAGGACATCCTGCCCCGCGCCAACTCGATCCTGAAGTCCTTCCACGCCCGCCACGTCCAGGCCCTGATCCGCAGCCTCGACGCCCGCATCGCCGCCACCGCCCGCGACGACGTCGCCACGCTCAACCGCCTCCAGTCCGAGAAGATCGCCCTGCGCAAATCGCACGCGACGCCGCCGACGCTCACCGCCGCCTGATTTTTCCCAAGATGCCCGACAAGAAGAACAAGAAGACCACCGACAAGCCGGCCAAAGCCTCCAAGCAGGCCAAGCCCGCCGTCAAAGCCGTCCCGGCCAAGCCGGCGAAGGCCGCGCCCGCCGCGAAGACCCCGGCCAAAGCCGTCGTCGCCAAGCCGGCCGCCAAAGCCGCGCCCGCCAAAGCGGCTCCCGCGAAGGCTGCCCCCGCCAAGCCGGTCGCCGCCAAGCCGGTCGCCCCGAAGACGGTGACGGGCAAGCCGCCGGCCCCCTCCGTCGGCCCGGCCATCAACGAGAAGGTCCAGCTGCTGGTCAGCCTTTCGAAGAAGAACGGTTTCGTCACCGTCCAGAACATCAACGAGGTCATTCCCGACAGCGCCACCGACCCGGAGCTGATCGAGAACATCATGAACATCCTCGACAACCTGGACATCAAGCTCCTCGACGAGGATGAGGTCGAGACGTACCGCAAGAAGGTCGAGGACTCCGAGGAGGAAGCCGCGCGCACCGTCCCGGCCGACGCCCCCTACGACCCGTTCAACGTCTACCTGAAGCAGATGGGCCACAAGCCGCTGCTCACCCGCGAACAGGAAGTCGAGATCTCGAAGCGCATCGAGGACGCCGAGCTCGATGCCCAGAACTACCTCTTCTCCTGCTGGCTCACCCTGCCCTACCAGCTCGACCTCGCCCTCAAGGTCCTCCGCAAGGAGGAGCGCTTCGACAAGGTCGTGATCGACAAGAAGGTGGAGTCCCGCGACGCCTATTACAAGATGCTCCCCAAGGCCACGGAGGAGTGCACCAAGCTCAAGGCCAAGCTCGACAAGGCCTGGCAGAAGTACCTCGACGAAAGCGACGCGCCCAAGAAGGCGAAGGCCCGCGAGGCCTACCGCAAGATCGAGCTGACCGCCAAGGAAGGCTGCAAGGACATCCTCCGCAAGTTCTGCTTCAAGATGAAGCTCTTCGAGGAATGGCTCGAGCTCGCCGACATCAAGGGCGACATCGAAGATTCCCGCAACCTGGTCGAACCGACCCTGATCGCCCGCGGTCCGGTCCGCGCCAAGAAGGCCGTGAAGCCCGAGATCTCCGCCACCCGCACCCGCGAGATCGAGCTCCGCTGGCGCCTCACTCCGGCCGAACTCCTCCACCTCTCCCGCAACGTCCGCAAGCACCTCGACGAGGCGCAGCGCGCCAAGACCGAGATGGTCGAGCATAACCTCCGCCTCGTGATCTCGATCGCGAAGAAGTACCAGAACCGCGGCCTGCTCTTCACCGACCTCATCCAGGAAGGCAACATGGGCCTCGTGAAGGCGGTCGAGAAGTTCGAATACCGCCGCGGCTACAAGTTCTCCACCTACGCCACCTGGTGGATCCGCCAGGCGATCACCCGCTCCATCGCCGACCAAGCCCGCACCATCCGCATCCCGGTGCACATGATCGAGACGCTCAACAAGGTGATGCAGGTCCAGAAGCAGCTCACGCAGGAACTCGGCCACGAACCGACCGCCGAGGAAGTCGCCAACGAGATGAACATGGCGATCGACCGCGTGCAGCAGA
>RGES01000213.1 GCA_009917805.1 Verrucomicrobiota bacterium | reverse complement strand
GTCGAGAAGCATCAGGTAGCCGAGGTGCAGGATGCGGGCGTTGGTCTTGCCGAACCCGCAGTGCTTGAGGTCGAAATGCGCGTTAGCGCCGCGGCAGTGGAAGAACGTGCGGCGTCCGGTGGACTGCACGGTCATCGCGTCGGTGTAGGACGTCGGATGATCCTTGCTCAGGTGCAACATGCCGACGTCGATCCGGTGGTTCTGGCAGTCGCGCTTGATCCACTGGCCGTTGGTGTCGTCACCGACGAGCCCGCAGGCGGCGAGGGGGAACTCGACCTTCATGGCCGCGAGGTCCTTGAGGACGTTGTACGGGCCGCCGCCGTTGGAGCGCGACTCGCTCAGGATGCTCGCGAGCATGTCCTGGGCCGGGTAGCCATCGATGACCTTGACGTAATCGACGATGAAATTGCCGGCGGCGAGGATACCTTGGCGGGGAGTTTTGGGCATGAGGATCAGAGCGAGACGACCGTGCCTTGGGCCTGCGACTGCAGGGCGGCGGCGAAGATCTCGTGGGTGGCGACGGCTTCTTCCGGCGTGGCGCAGCCGAAGCGGCCGTTGAGCAGGCCGGCGCGTTCCATGAGGTAGGCGGCCCACATCTGCTGGATGACGTCGGCGAAGCCGGGCTCGAAGATACCGCCGGTGACGGTCTTGAACGGCGTGCCGAAACCGAGGTCGGTGCGCTTCCAGAACTGTTCCTTGCCGCGTTCGAAGAGCCAGAGGGCCTTCGTGTCGGCGGTGCTGTAGCGGACGCCGCCGTCGGTGCCGAGGATCTCGATGTACCAGGTGTTGGTGGCGCCGGGCATGAGGCGCTTCATCTCGAGGCGCATGGGGACGTCATGGCCGCCGACCTTGATCCAGGTATTGAGCAGGGCGTTGTCCCAGGTGTCGCAGTTCGCGACGCCGCCCTTGCCGTCGGGGCGCTGCGGGTAACCCTTCTGGAGCTGGGCGAAGACACGGGAGGGCTTCCAACCGAGGCGGAGCGGGATGTGGCAGGCGTGCATGCCCAGGTCGTTGAGGGCGCCGCCTTCGCCGCACAGGGCGTTCATGCGCTTCCAGTTGGCGGCCTTGGTCGGGTCGAGGTCGCTGCTGTGGTGGAAGCCCGAGACGACTTCGAGGATGCGGCCGATCGAGCCGGACTTCGCGAGTTCGAAGGCGCGCTGGGCGCCAGGGAAGAAGGGCATCTCGGAGCTGCAGCGGACGAAGCGGCCGCTGGCCTTGGCGGCGGCGTGGATGCGGCGGGCGGAGGCGAGGTCGATGCCGAAGGGCTTTTCGGCGAAGAGGTCCTTCCCGGCGGCGAGCACGTCGCAGTAGAGCTGCTCATGCAGGTTGTGCGGGACGGCCACGTACACCACGTCGACGTCGGGGTTGGCGAGGAGGGCCTTGTAGTCGGTGGTCTTCTGCGTGCACGAAGGGATGCAATCGAACCACGACAGCGTGGCCGGATTGAGGTCGGCCACGGCCGTGAGGACCGGGCGGACCGAGACGTCGGTGAGCGCGCACCAGCGGGCGAACGCGCTGGCCATTTCGCGACCCATGAGGCCGCCGCCGATGATGCCGATGTTGACTGATTTCATGATGAAGGATGGAAGATGGAGGATTACTAAAGGCAGATGGAAGATGATGGATTAACGATGGAGGATGGGGTGAAGGTTTTTGGTAACTTCTGTTCGTTATCCTTTATCATTCATCGTCCATCCTTCATCTTGCTCTCCGCGCGATAAGCGCGGGCGAGCAGGGTGACGGGTTGGAGGAGAGTGATGGGCGAGCCGGCTTGGCGGAGGCCGCGGGCGATCTGAAGGTGGCACCCGGGGTTGGCGGTGGCGAGGACCGATGCGCCGGTGCCGAGGACGTGCCCGACCTTGCGGACGAGGAGCTGTTCGGACTGCTCAGGCTGGGTGATGTTGTAGATGCCGGCGCTGCCGCAGCACCAGTTGGCCTCGGGGAGTTCGACGAGCTTGAGGCCCGGGATGAGCATGAGGAGGTCGCGTGGCTGCTTGGTGACCTTCTGTCCGTGCGTGAGGTGGCAGGAGTCGTGGTAGGTGACGGTAAGGTCGCCCAGGCCGGCCTGCGGGGCGCGGTAACCGTGCTCCATCATCCATTCATGGATATCGCGGAGTTTCGTGTCCCAGAGCTTCGCCAGCGGCGCATAGACGGGGTCTGCGGCCAGCAGCGAGCCGTAATGGCGGAGGTGATTTCCGCAGCCTCCGGCGTTCGTGATGATCGCGTCGAACTGCGACGGCGGGAAGAGGTCGATCATCCGCTTGGCCAGCGTCTTGGCCGCTTCGCCTTCGCCGTTGTGCGCGTGGAGCGAGCCGCAGCAGGGCTGGACGGGAGGCGTGTGGACCTCACAGCCGTTGGCCAGAAGGACGTCGGCGGTGTCGCGATTGATGTCCGCGAAGACGAGGTCCTGGACGCAGCCGGTGAGCAGGGCGACGCGGTGCGTCTTCTTCGTCGGCGTTTCGATGGGGCGGATCAGCTGCGGCGAGAATTTCGTCGCGACGGTCGGGCACTGGGGCTCGAGGCGCCGGAGGTCCTTGGGCAGCAGATTGGTCAGGCCGATCTTGCGGCAGGCGGTCTGGAGCCCGAGGCGCTGGTAAAGCCAGAGCAGGCGTCCGGCGAAGCGGAGCAGCCGCGGGCGCATGAAGAGGCCGCGGATGGTGATCCTACGCCAGAAGCGGCTGGTGAAAGTCTGGTTGAGGCCGGCGGACTGGACTTCGGCCCGGGCGGTCTCGAGCAGGTTGGAGTAATCGACCCCTGCCGGGCAGGCGGTCTGGCAGGCGAGGCATCCGAGGCAGTAGCTCATCTCGTCGGCGAAGGCCGGCGTGAGCTTCAGTTCGTCGTCGGCCACGGCGCGCATCAGCGAGATGCGTCCGCGCGGGCTGTGACGTTCTTTCTTCGTCGCGTCATAGGTGGGGCAGGCCGGCAGGCACATCCCGCAATGCATGCACTGCTGGAGGATCGAGTAATCGAGGAGCTTGAGCGAAGGCTTCATCCCTCAGTCGAAGATCTTGCCGGGGTTGAGCAGGTTGCGCGGATCCCAGGCACGCTTGATCTCGCGCAT
>RGES01000212.1 GCA_009917805.1 Verrucomicrobiota bacterium | reverse complement strand
GTTGCTGCTAGTCCCACTGACCTTCGTGGGCATCACGTTCGTCGCGTTCTGCTTCACCCGCTTCGTCCCCGGAGGTCCGATCGAACAAGCCTTGGCCGAACGCCAGCAGGCCGACCGCAAGCGCAGCTCCGCCGCCCGCCCCACGGGGCCCGCCTCCCCTGAGGAACTCGACAATCTCAAGCGCCGCTACGGCTTCGACCGGTCGCTCCTCGAGGCCTACGCCATCTGGCTCGGCGTGCGCTCCGGGCCGGCCGATTGGATCACCGTGCGCTTGGACAAGGACGGCAAAGCCGAAGCCGAAGTCGCCGACGACCTCCGACCAGGACAGACGCTCAAACTCGCCGTCTCTCAGGAAGGCGGAAAGCTTGCCCTGAAATCAGCCGACGGAAACGCCCGGGCCGGCTGGCACGCCGAGCTCGCCCCTTTGCCCGATGACCCGGACAAGGCGACGCGCGTGCTGGTCTACCGCCGCGCCTACGCCGGCCTGCTCCAGGCGGAACTCGGCGACTCCACCACGAGCGACAAGCCCGTCTGGGATGAGATCAAGTCCCGCCTGCCGATCTCGACCTGGTTCGGCGGCTGGTCGCTCCTGCTCGCCTACGCGGTCTCGATCCCCCTCGGCGTCGCCAAGGCCTTGAAACGCGACGGCTGGTTCGACCGCGGCTCCACGCAGGCGCTGTTCATCCTCTACTCCGTCCCCGGCTTCGTCCTCGCCGTCGCCGGCCTCAACCTTCTCTGCCATCAGCTCCACTGGTTCCCGTCGAAAGGCTTCGACTGGAACCACCCGTTCCACAGCACCGTGCTGCCGCTGGCGTGCGAAATGGTCGGGGCCTTCACCGCGCTGACGCTGTTCACGCGCAACGGCCTGCTCGACAACCTCACCGCCGACTACGTCCGCACCGCCAAGGCGAAGGGCCTGAGCAACGGCCGCATCGTGCTCGTGCACGTCCTGCGCAACTCGCTCATCCCCGTGGCCGCGACCTTCGGCGGCAACCTCGGCTTCTTCCTCACGGGCTCCTTCCTCATCGAGTTCACCTTCAACATCCCCGGCCTCGGCCTGCTGGGCTATGACGCCCTGGTCCATCGCGACTTTCCCGTCTTCCTCGGCCTCCTCACCCTGTCCAGCCTCGCCATGCTGGTCGGCAACATCGTCTCCGACCTCTGCGTCGCCGCCGTCGACCCGCGCATCCGGTTCGACAAATCCGCATGAGCTTCTTCGACCCGATCACGCTGGAGCGCTTCGCCCGGTTCCGACGCCATCGAACGGGCTGGTGGTCGCTGGTGACGTTGCTCACCTTCTCCTTCCTCGCCCTGCTCGGGCCGTTGCTCGTCGGCAACCGGCCGCTCATCCTGAAGATCGACGGCGTCACCCGCTTCCCGGTCTTCGCCGGCTTCATCTCGGGCCGGGAACTGGGGCTGGAGATCGAAGGCGAACCCAACTACCGCCTCCTCGCCGAGGAGCTGAAGGCGAACGGACGCGGCTGGCTCGTCTTGCCGCCCGTGCCCTTCGCGCCGGGCGAAGTCTGCGAAGTCATGCCCGCCGTGACCCGCGACGCCGACGGTCGCTGGAACGATCCGCGCGGTCCGATCGCCGAAGGGCGCATCTTCACGCTCAACGCCGACGGCAGCCGCCGCCAGAACTGGACCATCGTCGACGGCAAGCCGCACGGCGATGCGCGTCTGTTCGCGGACGGCGTCGGCGTCGCCCGGGCGAAGTTCGTCGACGGCAAGGTCGCGCAGCGCGTGCCGGCGACCGACCGCACCGACTGGCAGCCGAAGGGCGCGCTGCGCACGCAGGTACCGTCGCCCTGCCCGCCCGGACTCGACGGCCACTGGCTCGGCACCGACGAATCCGGCCACGACATCGTCGCCCGGCTCTTCGGCGGCTTCCGCCTGCTGCTCATCTCGGCGCTCATCTACCTTCCGTGCGCCTACGGCATCGGCCTGATCCTCGGCGCCACCATGGGCTACTTCGGCGGCTGGTTCGACATGGTGTCGCAGCGCGCCATGGAGATCTGGTCCAACATCCCGTTCCTCTACGCCATCATCTTCCTCGCCAGCCTGCTCGAACCTTCGCTGGCCGTCCTGGTGCTCATCCTCGTCGCGTTCTCATGGATCGGCCTGGCCCAGCAGCTCCGCGCCTCCGCCTACCAGGTCTCCGCCCGCGACTATGTCACCGCCTCCCGGGCGCTCGGCGCCAGCCACGCTCGCATCATCTGGCGGCACATCCTGCCGAACTGCACGACGATCATCCTCACCACTCTGCCCTTCAGCCTGCACGGCCTGGTCTTCTCCCTCTCCGCCCTCGACTACCTCGGCTTCGGCCTGCCGCCCACCGAGCCGTCCTGGGGCGAACTGCTGCATCAGGCCAAGGAGAACTGGTCCGCCTGGTGGATCCTCGGACCCACGCTCTTCTGCCTCGTCGGCACCATGGTCATGATCAACTCCATCGGCGAAGCATTGCAGGATGCCTTCGACGTTCGTCGCGCCCAGCAATGAGAACACTCCTCGCCCTTCTCCTCGCCCTGACGTCCGCGTCGGCCCAGACCTACGAAGACCCGAAGGCCGCGGCTTACTACGCCGAGCACAAGGACTTCTTCCGCTTCGCGACGCCGGCCGACCTTCCCAAGGACCTCGTCTGGCATGACGGGTCCGAACAGCAGGAATTCGCCGACCCGCGGGCCGTGCGCGGCGGCACGCTCCGTCAGTTCACCACCGGCACGCCGCCGACCCTCCGTCGCGTCGGCCCCAACGCCAACAACGGCTTCCGCGGCGAACTCTACGACAACAACGACTTCGGCCTGCTGTCGTCGCACCCGAACACCGATGAGCCGATCCCGGCCTTGGCCACCAGCTGGGCGATGTCGCCCGACGGCATGACGGCCTACTTCCGCCTGGACCCGAACGCGAAGTTCACGGACGGCCAGCCGATCACCGCGGACGACTTCTTCTACGCCTTCTACTTCCACCGCTCGCCCTGGGCGAAGGCGGACTGGTACGCCGACTTCTACACGCGCGAATGGGGCGGCATCACGAAATACGACGCCTACACGATCGGCATCAAGGCGCCGCGCAAGCGCCCCTACCAGC
>RGES01000211.1 GCA_009917805.1 Verrucomicrobiota bacterium | reverse complement strand
TATCCTGCGGAATACCGTCCGCCGGGCGTTTGATGTTCGGCTTATCGATCGTCGGGCGCCAGCCCTGCAATTCGCCGCGGCGACCGGCGGATTCGATGCGCTTTTCGACGTCACGCACGGAGTCGAGGTATTCGTCGAGTTTCCGCCTGTCGGCCTGGCTGACGTTGCGGCGGAGATCGCCGGCATCGTTGAGCACGGCGTCGAGCACGCTGCGGTCGCCCGGCGCGGCGGCATCCTTGAAGAGACGGTCGAAGGCCAGCGCCGGGTATATCTCCAGCGGGGTCGGGGTCGTCGGCGAGCTCCACGAAATATGCGAGCTGTAGAGCATCGAGTAGTTCTTGTGCACTCCCGGGAAGGAGCGCTCGCAAGCGAGCACGAGGCTGGGAACCTTGGTCGAACGGCCATAGCTCTGCGCGACGAGCTGGTCGAAGCTGGTGCCGGAACGGATTTCTCCGCCCGAGGTGATCGGAGCGCCGGAAAGGAGATTGCCGGTCTGCGAGCTGTGGATGTTACCCTTGCGCGCTTCCTCGTGGTAGAGGCCCTTGACGAACAGGAGCTTGGTCCGGAAATCGTTCAGCGGCGCGAGCACCTGGCCGAGTTCCATGGCCTCGCCCTCCCCTTTCGCCCACCATTCCTTGGAGTGGAAACCGTTGCCCGAGAAGAGAGCGGCGACACGCACGGGGGCCTCGCTGGCCGGTCGGTTCTTCTTGGGCTCATCGCCCCAGACGTTGGCAGACTCGAGCCAAGGCAAAGCCATGGTCACGCCCATGCCTCGCAGGAAGGTGCGTCGGCTGAATTGGTGCTTGTTCATAAGATCAGTGGTCCGTTTTGAAATCGCGGCCGCGCACCTCGCGGAACTGGGGGCTGAGCACGATGAGCTCGAGCGCGCCGCCGACACGGCCTTCGCCGGACTTGAGCCGGGTGACCATGGCATCGAGGAGGGGCTTGTCGGAGAGCTGCACGGCGCGACCAAGCGCATAGCCAAGCAGCTTGCGGCTGAACTGGCGGAGGAAATCATCCTGGCGACGCGTGAGGAGGTAATCCCGCAGGCCGTCCAGACCATCGACGGCCACGCCGCCGGGCAGCACGGCGCGGGTATCGATATCCAGACCGGCGGCATCCTTGGAGCGGGCACGGCCGATAGCGTCGAAGCCTTCCAAAGCGAAACCGAAGGGGTCCACGCGCCGGTGGCATCGGGCACAAGCCGGGTCGCTGCTGTGCTTCTCGATGAGCTGTCGTTCGGTCAGGCCCTGCGGCGCGGTCTCAGGCAGGACCGGTACGTCCTTGGGCGGACGCGGGAGCTTCTCACCCAGCAGCACTTCGCTGAGCCAGTTCCCTCGCAGGATGGGGCTGGTACGCGAAGCCCCGCTCTGCTTGGCGAGCGTGGCGGCGAAGGCCAGGACGCCGCCGCGACCCTGCGCGCGGACGCCATCGACACGTTGCCAGCCCTCGCCAGTCACCTTGAGGCCGTAATGGCGGGCCAACGGACCGTTCACGAAGGCGTGGTCGGCATTGATCAGCGAAAGCACGGGGCGGTCCTGCTGGAACAGGTCGGCGAAGAATCGCTCGGCTTCTTCCTGCATGTCGCCGCGCAAGGAGACGAACGTCGGGAAATGCCGCTCGCTCTTCTCGTCGAGCGTGGCGACGTCGCGTACGTGCAGCCATTGGCAGCCGAACTCACGGGCCAGCCGCTCGGACTTGGCGTCCTTGACCATGCGCCGCATCTGCGCGGCGAGCACGGCAGGCTCGTGGAGTCTGCCGGAGGAGGCCAAGGCACGTAGCTCCGCGTCGGGCGCCGAGGACCAGAGGAAGAAGCTGAGACGCGTGGCGAGCTCCCAGCCATTGATCGGCGAGGCCTTCTCGCCGGAGCCGGCCTTCTCGCCGCGATACAGGAAAGCCGAAGAGACGAGCACGCGGGCGATCAAGCGGCGGACGGCGAGGTCATGCGGCAGCTCCTGCTTGCGGAGTTCCTGATAGAGGGCGCGGAGCTGGTCGGCTTCGCCGTCCTTGAGCGGACGACGCCAGGCCTCGGCGGCCAGGCGCACGACCGCGTCGACATGCTTGGGTTCGGCGGCCAAGAGCTCCTGCTGGAATTCCGCCGCGCGCCGCTTGATCGGCTCACGCAGCGGCTCGAAGGCCTTGGGGTTGGCATCCTGCGTCGCGAACTGGTAGAGGGACTCGAAGGACTCCACCTGCAGGAGCGCCTCCTGACTGATGAAACGCAGGTCGGCCCACAGACGGTCGAGCTCGGCCGCGGCCTTATCATCCAGCATCAGCCGACGGAGGGCGTCGTCCTCGCGGTAGAACAAGGTCAGCGTGACCACTTCATCGACTGGCACGACCCTGGCGTAGCAGAGCGCGGCCGGGAAGAGTTCTCGGAACGCCTGCGCCGAACGCAGGAGTTCCTGACGGGCGACCCCGCCTTCGGTCGCCAGCAAAGGCGCCTTGAAACCCATCGCCCCTTCGCCGTCGCTCCAAAGGCCGCCCTTTTTCTTATCGATAGGTGAGCCGGTCGGGACGATGCGGCTTGAGGCCGAGGGCGGAGCAGCCGTCACCCTGGCCTGGAGGCAGGCTTCGGCCGTAGCCTCCTTGGGCAGATGACATTCGACCAAGAATTCGGCGCCCTTGGGCAGGCCGGCCGGCAAGGTGACTTCGATGACCTGATCAGGCCCGCTGGGTTTACCCGCAGGCAAGGCTACGGCGATATCGGGCTTACCTTTCACCACGACCCGTGCCTTGGACCAAATAAGCGAAGCGTTGTCGGCATGGAGATTAACCGATGAGAGAAAGACCTTGGGCGAAGCGCCTTCCGGCACGGCCATCCGGAAATCCTCCATCGTGACGACGGGGTCGACCGGGAGCTGCCAGCCCTTGGGGCCGTTAAGCTTGCCGATATGCCCGATGGCGCCGAAGCGGGACAGGGAGTCTTGCCACGATTTGATCGCGTCGACCAAAGCCGGGACGTCGGTGGGCGTTGCCTTACGCCAATCGGCGCGTATCGGGTCCAGGAAGGTCGAAGGCGCTGCTTCATTCAGCGAAGTCCAGAGCGTCCCGAGATACTTCGCGTTGAGCCCAAGCAGGTGAGCGACCTGGGGAATGGTGGTC
>RGES01000022.1 GCA_009917805.1 Verrucomicrobiota bacterium | reverse complement strand
CGCGGCCGCGACTGCGCGTGGACGGTGGCCGGCAACTTCACGCCGGTCGAACGTACGTACCGACTCGGCGTGCCTTTCCCCGGACGATGGGAAGAAGCCCTGAACACCGATTCGAAGCACTATGCCGGACACGGGCTCGGCAACCTCGGCGGCGTGGTCGCCGAGCCGGTCCCTTGCCAAGGACGTCCCTATTCGATCGAGGTCCGCCTGCCCGGACTCTCGATGGTGATCTTCCGCCGATCTCAGGCGAAGCCGAAGGCCTGAGCATGTCCCGTTCCGAACTTTTCCGACGTCACGTCTCGGCCGACCCCGCGAATCCGCTGTTCCGTTTCTCGCTCGGACAGGCGCTCTGGACCGAAGGCGACGCCGCCGGCGCGATCGAGCACCTGCGGCTCGCCGCGGACTCGAAGGCCGATTGGATGATGCCGCGGATCCTGCTCGGCAAGAGCCTGCTGGCCGTCGGCGACAAGCCCGCGGCCAAGGCGGTCTTCGCGGACGCGCTCGCGCTCGCCGTGGCGCAAGGCCACGAGGAGCCCGAGGAAGAACTGCGCGCGCTGCTCGCGCTGCTCTGAGCGCTCAGTCGACGCGCTCGAGGATCACGCGGCGCAGGTCCATGATCGCGGACTTGGCCTTCTTGAGCGGACGGATGGTCAGGGTGTTGTCTCCCGCCGTGAGTTCGAGCTGGCCGATCTCACGGGGTACGAAGCGCTGGAAGTGGCCGGTCTCCTCGACCGTGAATTCGCAGCGGCCCGCGCCGGCTTCCGCCGCGACGGTCGAACCGCCGTTGCCCTTGCCGCAACCTTGCAGCACCGTCACGCGATACTTGCCCGCCCGCGGAGCCTTGAAGGTCCAGGACGCGGTGTCCTCGACGTTCACCCAGAAGCCGAGCGTATCCTTCTGCGGGAGGTCTTCGTATTTCATCTTCGTCGCCTTCACCTGCGCGTCGCGCGCCTCGAGGAAGATCAGCGTGTTGCCGCCTTCGGTCGCGGCGTCGTTCATCGCCTGGCGCCAGTCGGCCAGCAGCGGGCGCATGGCTTCGGAAGTCGGCAGGGCCTTGAGCTTGGAGACGTCGGTCTTCACGAAACAGGCTTCCCAGGGCGCGCGGCCGAAGTTCGGGTTGGGCTTGATCGGATCCGCGCCGACGCTGCGGCGCCAGGCTTCGAGCTTGCCGCGCAAGGCCGCCACGCGCGCCGGCTCGGCGGCGGCGAGGTCGGTGGTCTCGCCCGGATCCTGGGCGAGATTGTACAGCTCGAGGCTGCCGTCTTCGTATTGTTCGATCAGCTTCCAGTCGCCTTCGCGGGCCACGCCCGCGGGCTTGCCGCCTTGGTTCATGTAGTGCGGCTGGTGCCAGAAGAGCGTGCGCGGCTTGGCGCCGGCCGGCGGCTTGCCGGCGAGGAGCAGCGGGGAGATGTCCTGGAAATCGAGGGTCGCGGGCGCCGGCACCTTGGCCAGGGCGCAGATCGTCGGGCAGAGGTCGCCGAGCACGACGGGCTCCCCGATCACGCCCGGAGCGATCCGTCCGGGATAGCGGATGATGAGGGGGGTGCGGATCCCGCCTTCGTAGACGAAGCCTTTGCCGGCGCGGGAAGGCGCGTTGTAGGTGGGCGGGCTTTCCTTGAGTTCCGAGATATGCACGCCGCCGTTGTCGGACGCGAAGACGACGAATGTGTTCTGCGCCAGCCCGTGGTCCTCGAGGGCCTTCAGGACGCGGCCGCAGGCGACGTCGAGCGATTCGACGAGCGCGGCGTAGGTCGGGTGGAAGGACTGCGCGTTGGCGGCGATGCCTTTGGCCGGCGCGGCCAGCGGGATGTGCGGATTGTCGAAGGCGAGGTAGAGGAAGAAGGGCTTGGCCTTGTTCCGCTCGATGAACTTCACCGCATAGTCGGCGTGGCCGAGTTCGCCTTTGCCGCCCTGCGGCGATTCGGCGCCGGGGTTGGCCTTGCCCGCGAAATACTCGTCGAAGCCGTGGTCGGTCGGTTGGTGGCCCTTGCCGCCGAGGTGCCACTTGCCCACGGCCGCCGAGGCGTAGCCCTTGGGCTTGAGGAGCTGGGCGATCGTCTGGACGCCTTGGGGGAGGTTGTAGTTCAGCGGCGCGGCGAGGATGCGGTGCGAGGCGCGGTCCGTGCGGCCGGTGAGGAACGTGGTGATCTTCAGGCGGGCCGGGCTCTGGCCGGTGAGGAGGCCGGCGCGGGACGGCGAGCAGACCGAAGCGGCCGCGTACGCCTGCGTGAAGCGCGCGCCTTCCGCGGCGAGCTTGTCCAGGTTCGGCGTATGCTGGTCCTTGCGACCGAAGCAGCCGAGGTCGTTGATGCCGAGGTCATCGGCGAAGAGGACCACGAAGTTGGGCGGGGTCTCCTGCGCGCGGACGGGAACGAAAGCGAGCAGGGCGCCGAGGCAAAGGCCGAGGATGAGGCGGGGCATGTCTTGGTTTTAACGCCTCGCCGGGTTGTGCAAAGGGCAAAACTGGCTTCGGTACCCTCATGGACCTTCGTTTAATCCACTCCAGCGTGGCGTGCGTCGACGTCGCCATGGCGGCGGTGTCCTGGCTGATCCTGCTGTGTACCTACCCCGACTTCGCCCGTTGGCGACCCGAAGGTTTCGCCGAGCACCATGAGGCCTACACCCGCCGGGTCGGCTGGGTCGTGGGCCCGTTGCTGTTGGCTCAGCTGGCCGGGCATGCCGTCCTGACTTTCGTCGCCGCGCACTACGTCGGGCTGCTGCTGGTGATCGTCTGCTGGGCGCTGACGGCTTCCTGGTCGGTGCCGTGTCATCGGCGCCTGCAGCAGGAAGGTCCGGCTTCGCCGGCGCTCGCCCACCTGATTCGTTCGCATCTCTGGCGGACGATCCTTTGGTCGGTCGTCGCGGTCCTCTCGTTCGTGCGGGCTGCGGGTTGACAGGGTAGCACTGTCGGTGATGCTCAAGTCTGATGAGGACAGATGAACCGACCAAAGCCCGCGAAGCCTCCCGCTTCGTCGCTTTCCGTCGTTTCCTCGGTTTCGTCGGCCCGGGATTCCTGGTCTCCGTCGGCTACATGGATCCGGGCAACTGGGCCACGGATCTCGCGGGCGGCTCGCAGTTCGGCTACGCGCTCCTCTGGGTGATCCTGCTGTCGAACCTGATGGCGATCCTCTTCCAGCACCTCTGCGTCCGTCTCAACGTCGCGACCGGCCTTGACCTCGCGCAGGCCTGCCGGGCCCGTTATTCGCCGGGTGTCTCCAAGTTCCTCTGGGTCTCGGCCCAGATCGGCATCGTCGCCTGCGACCTCGCCGAACTCCTCGGTTCGGCCATCGCCCTGCAGATTCTCTTCGGCATCCCGTTGTTCTTCGGGGCGATCATCACGGCGCTCGACGTGCTGCTGCTGCTGGCGCTGACGCGCCTCGGTTATCGCTGGCTGGAGGCCCTCGTCGCCGTGCTCGTGCTGACCATCGCGACCTGCATCGGCATCGAACTCCTCCTGGCCAAGCCCGCGATCGCCGAGCTCGTGAAAGGTTTCGTGCCGACCACGGCCGTGCTGACGCGCCCCGGCATGCTTTTCGTGGCCCTTGGCATCATCGGCGCGACGGTCATGCCGCATAACCTCTACCTTCATTCCTCCATCGTCGGTTCGCGTGATTTCGGCGAGACCGAGGCGACCCGCCGCGAAGCGATGCGCTTCGCCACGTGGGACTCCACGCTCGCGCTCAGCCTGGCCTTCTTCGTCAACGCCGGCCTCCTCGTGCTCAGCGCCGCCGCGTTCCACGGGCGTCCGGAAGCGGTCACGGATATCCGCGAGGCCCATCGTCTGCTGGACGGCGTGCTTGGCACGACGTTCGCCGGCACGCTCTTCGCGGTCGCGCTGCTGGCTTCGGGCCAGAACGCCACCATCACCGGCACCATGGCCGGCCAGATCGTCCTCGAGGGCTTCCTCAAGGTGAAGAGCCCCGGATGGATCGTGCGGGCTTCGACGCGGGTCGCCGCGCTGATCCCGGCGTTGCTCGTCATCGGCCTGGCGGGGGAGGGGAAGGTCGAGGCCTTGCTCGTCTGGAGTCAGGTGATCCTCAGTCTGCAGCTCGGCTTCGCCTGCTGGCCCCTCGTCCGCATGACGGGTGACGCCGCTTTCATGGGAGCTTTGGTCGCTCCCCGCTGGATTCGCGTCCTCGGCTGGGTCGCCACCGCGCTGGTCGTGGGCGCCAGTCTTTGGTTCGTCGTCGGAGTTTTATAGCCTAAACATCTAATAATTAATTGTTTATGCTTAAATGAGAGAGAACAGGATTTGGCTGGACTTCTAATCATACTATCTTAACTAATGTAGTCATAAATTAACTGTGCCGTCCGTTTCCGTCCATCATGTCCGCCATGCGATTCCTTCTCCTCGCTCTTCTCGCCGTGTCCTCTTCGGTCGCGGCCGAACAGCCGGTCGTCTTGCGGGTGGGCTTCTTTCCTAACCTGACGCATGCGCCGGCGCTTGCGGCGCGCCAGTTGGAAAGAGAAGGGAAGGGTTTTCATCAGGCCAATCTTCCGGCCGGGGTGAAACTCGAATGGCGTTCTTTCAACGCCGGTCCTTCCGCCATGGAAGCCCTCGTCGCAGGAGCCATTGATGTCACCTACGTCGGGGCCTCCCCGGTCATCAACGCTCACGTGCGGACTAAGGGCCGGTCGATCCGCGTCCTGGCGCCCGTCGCTTCGGGCGGCAACGCGCTGGTCGTCCGCAAAGGGTCTGCGCTGCGTGTGCCGGAAGATTTCCGCGGCCGGCGTATCGCCACCCCTCAGTTGGGCAACACCCAGGACGTCGACGCGCGTGTCTGGCTGCGTTCGGGCGGACTCAATATCACCATCGCCGGCGGCGACGCCCAGGTGCTTCCGGCGCAGAACGCCGAGTTGATCGCGCTCTTCAAGCGAGGCGACGTCGACGCCGCCTGGACGGTCGAGCCTTGGGTGACGCGCTTGGTGGATGATTTCGGCGGCGAGGTCCTCGTCGAGAACCGTGATACGATCATCACCGTGTTGGCCGCCTCGCAGAAGGCCCTCGATGGCAAGGGTGAAGCGGTGCAGGCCTTCGTCCGTTCGCATTACTTGCTGCGCGACCGCTTGTCCGCCGAGCCGCCCTTGCTCGAGCGTCTTTCACGCGAAGCCTTGGGCGCCGAATCTCGTTCCGCCGCCCCGAAGGCCGAGCTCATCGCTCCCGCGTTACGTCGGATCCGCTGGGATCAGCCCGAAGATCCCGCCCTGCGTCTCCGTCGCCTGACGGACGCCTTCGCGAAGTCCCAGTCCGATTCGCGTGCCTGCGGCCTGCTGGCGGGCGAGACCCCCGTGGCCCCTTTGTTGCAGGCCCTGGTCGATGACCTTCCGGTCGTCCGCAAGTAACCCGCCTTGCCTTATTTCATCCTGTTCCCGCTAATCCTTCGTCCTCATGCCGGCCAACCCGTCCAGTGAATCCAGCGCTCAGCTCACGCTGAGCCACGTGACCAAGCGTTTCCACGGACGCGCCGGTCTCGTCACGGCCGTGGAGGATATCAACCTGCAGGTGAAGGAAGGCGAATTCCTCGTGCTCGTCGGTCCTTCGGGCTGCGGCAAGTCCACCTTGCTCAGCCTGCTCGCCGGCTTGGAGCAGGTCGACGAAGGTTCGATCAAGCTCGATGGCGCCGACGTCGTCGAACCCGGCCGCGACCGCCTCGTGATGTTCCAGCAGGACGCGCTCTTCCCTTGGCTCGATGCGCTCGAGAACGTGCTCTTCGGCCTGCGCCTCAAGCCGGGCCTCACCGACGCCGAGCGCGCCGAAGCCGCCCGCTACTACCTCGACCTCGTCGGCCTGGCCGACAAGGAGAAGGCCCACCCGCACGAGCTTTCCGGCGGCATGCGACAGCGCGTGGCCCTCGCCCGTTCGCTCGCCCCGAATCCGCGCGTGCTGCTGATGGACGAGCCGTTCTCCGCCCTCGACGCCCTGACCCGCGACCAGCTCTACGGAGACATCCAGAAGATCTTCACCCAACGGAAGAAGACCATCGTCCTCGTGACCCATAACATCCGCGAAGCGGTCTGCCTCGGCGACCGCGTCGTGCTGCTTTCGCCGAATCCGGGCCGCGTGCGCCAGGTCTTCAACATCGATCTCCCGCGTCCGCGCCGCATCAACGACCCGGCCCTGGCCACCTTGGCCGCCGACATCACCAACGCCCTTTCCGCCCACCTCGCCGAACCGAAGGAGGGACTCGTATGAAGACTCCCCGCGCCCTCGTCCCGATCGTCATCGGCCTGCTGATCCTCGGCGGCTGGGAGTGGTTCGTCCGCTCCGGTCGTGTCGACGATGTCCTCGTCCCCGCGCCCACCCAGATCGGCGAATGGTTCTGGCTCGCGCTCCGCGATGGCTCCTTGGCTTCGGCCACGTGGGTCACGATGCGCCGCCTGATGCTCGGCTTCGTCATCGGCGCCGCCATCGGCATCCCCCTCGGCGCGCTGTGCGCTCGTTCGAGCCTCGCCCGCGACACCATCGGCATCCTTTCCCTCGGTCTCCAGACGTTGCCGTCGGTGTGTTGGGTGCCCGTGGCCATCATCGCTTTCGGTCAGAACGAGGCCGCCGTCCTCTTCGTCGTCGTGATGGGCACGGTCTGGGCGGTGGTCATCGCGGTCCAGGAATCCGTGCTTTCCGTCCAGCCGCTCTACCTTCGCGCGGCGATGACGATGGGTTCCCGCGGGTGGCATCTCTGGACGCGCGTGATCTTCCCGGCCGCCTTGCCTGGCGTGATCAGCGGCCTCAAGCAGGGCTGGGCCTTCGCTTGGCGTTCGCTCATGGCCGCCGAGATCTTCGTGGTGATTCTCTCCGGCTTCGGTCTGGGGTCCCTGCTGCACGCCGGTCGCGAGCTGCTCCGCATGGACCAGGTCGTGGGCGTGATGCTTGTCGTCGTAGGCGTCGGCCTGCTGGCGGATCTCATCTTCTTCTCGCCGATCGAGCGCTGGTTGCGCCGTTCCCGCGGGCTGGAGCGCTAAGCCGCCGCCTTTCCTCCTCGCCCTCGGGGCCGGGGAGCCCCTACCGTAGGGGAAATGTTTATCGACGAAGCCAAGGTTGTACTGAAGTCCGGTGACGGCGGCCACGGCTGCGTCAGCTTCCGTCGTGAGAAGTTCATCCCGAAGGGCGGACCCGACGGCGGCAACGGCGGCAAGGGCGGCGACGTCGTCCTGGTCTGCGACCGTAACGAAGGCGACCTCCAGGCCTACCGCTGGCAGCCGCACCGCCGCGCCCGCAACGGCGCCCCGGGCATGGGCCGCCAGTGCGCCGGCCCTGACGGAGACGACCTGATCCTGCCGGTGCCTCCAGGCACGCAGGTCCTCGAGGAAGGCTCCAACCGACTCGTGGCCGAACTCACCGAACATGGCGAACGCGTCGTGCTCCTCGCCGGCGGCAAAGGCGGCCTGGGCAACATGAACTTCAAGAGCTCGGTCAACCAGGCTCCGCGCCGCACGACTCCCGGTTACCCCGGCGAAGAAGGCAACTTCCGCATCGTGCTCAAGACGATCGCCGACATCGGCCTCGTGGGCTACCCGAACGCCGGCAAGTCCACGCTGACCAATCTCCTCACGGCCGCCCGCCCGAAGATGGCGCCGTATCCGTTCACGACCCTCCACGTCAACGTGGGCGTGATCGACTACACCGACCGCTTCGACCGCATCGTGATGGCCGACATCCCTGGCCTGATCGAAGGCGCGCACGAGAACCGCGGCCTCGGCCACCAGTTCCTCCGCCACGTCGAGCGCTGCTCGCTGCTGGTCTTCATCATCGACATGGCCGGCAGCGAGAACCGCGAGCCGTGGGACGACCATCGCATCCTCGAACGCGAACTCCGCCTCTACTCGCCGATCCTCGCCGCGAAGCCGCGCATCATCGTGGCCAACAAGATGGACCTCCCGGCCGCCGCCGCGAAGCTCAAGAAATTCCAGGAACGCGTGAAAGACATGGTCATTCCGATCTCCTGCTATTCGCAGGAAGGCATCCAGGAATTCCGCGACAAGCTCTGGGCCGCCGTGAAGGGCCCGGTCGAACAGCGCCCGAAGGCCCCCGCTCCTTACGTCGAACCCGCCGTGGCCAAGCGCCTGGCGAAGGTCCACCCGGCCAAGGTCGTCGCCCCTAAGGCGAAGGCCAAGCCCGCCGCCAAGAAGGTCGCTCCGAAGGCGAAGCCGGTCGCGAAGAAGGCCAAGGTCGTCGCCAAGAAGCCGGTCTCGAAGAAATCCGCCAAGTCGGTCTCCAAGAAGCAGCCGGTGAAGGTCGTGGCCAAGAAGAAGGCCGCCCCGGTGAAGCAGGCGGCCTCGAAGTCGAAGGCGAAGAAGAAGTAAGTTACTTCTTCTCCGGCGCCGCGCCCTTGAGTTCCTTGAACTTGAGGGACTCGGAGTTGAGGCAGTAGCGCAGGCCGGTCGGCGCCGGGCCGTCCTCGAACACGTGGCCGAGGTGGCAGTCGCAGCGAGCGCACAGGATCTCGGTGCGGGTCATGCCATGGCTGTTGTCCGTGATGGTGGCGATGTTCTCCTTGGAGACGCCCTGATAGAAGCTCGGCCAGCCGGTGCCGGAGTTGAACTTGGCGCCGGAGGAGAACAGCGGCAGGTCGCAGCAGACGCAGTGATAGGTGCCGGTCTTATGGTTATCGAGCAGGGTGCCGCAGAACGGACGCTCCGTGCCTTTGGCGCGCGTGACGAAATACTGCTCCGGCGTCAGCTGGGCGGCCCACTCGGCGTCGGTCTTGACGACCTTGTCGACGAGCACGGGCTTGCCGACCCCGCCTTTGCCGTCGTCGAGCGTGACGAGCACCTGGGGGACCTTGGCTTTGGCGGATTCTTTCATGGGCTTGGTTTCGGGAGCGGGGGAGGGGAGTGTTTTCTTTTCGGCGGACGCGGCGACGGCGTACGCGAAGGCGGCCAAGGCGAGGACGCCGGCGGCGACGAACCAGGTTTTGGAGTTCATGGGCTTAGCTGAAAGATTTGCCGCAGCCGCAGGTGCTGGTGGCGTTGGGGTTGCGGACTTCGAAACCTTTGCCGTGCAGGCCATCGTCGAAATGCACGGTGGCGCCGTCGAGGTAGGCGTGGCTGGTGGGGTCGATGAGGATCTTCATGCCCTGGCTCTCGAACTCGAGGTCGCCGTCCTTGCGCACGTCGAAGGCCATGCCGTATTCGAAGCCCGAGCAACCGCCGGTCTCCACGAGGACGCGGAGCACGGACTCAGGGTTGGCCTGGGCTTTCTGGAGCACCTTGATCTGCTGGGCAGCGGCTTCGGTGAGGTTAATCATGCCTATTAAGTTTAGGGGCAATCGGCCGGAGTCAAGGGGCGGCCGCCGTCCGGGGCTTTTCCTTGGCTAATCAGCCTGTCTGCATAGGATGTCGACAACCCCGCCTATGCCCCCGTTCTTAGTCCGCATTCTCAATGTTGCAGTTCGTGCGTTCAAGGTGCTTGCGCCGATCCTGGCCCTCTCCGTACTGCTGGCCTTCGTCTTCCACTTCGTGATGATGGTGGTGGTCGCGCTCGTGGGCTGGAATACCGATACGCTGACGCTGAAATCCCTGCTCGGAGCCGGCGTCTTCGAGGCCTCAGGTAAGGATTGGTTCTGGATCCTGCTGCTCTGGGGTTTCGCTTTGCTGCAGTCCTGCTTGTTGCTCCTGCCTCTGCCGGTCGCGCCCTCGGCGGGAGGCAAGGCTCCGCTGGGTCCGCGCGTGATCGCCGCGGCCTTCCTGGGCGGGTTGTTCGTCGCGATCCCGCTCTTCGCGTCGGTCGACCTTTATTATCTTTCCGCGAAGGCCGACCCGAAGGGTTTCGACTCCGATCCTTACATCATGGCCGTGCTGGCGACCTGGGTGGTGTCCTGGCTGATCTGGACGCCGATCCTGCTGCACCGTTCGCGTGGTCAGGCGGACGCGGTCGAACGCTTCGTCGGTAAGAACATCGCGGGCTCCGCGGTCGGCCTGGCCCTCTGCCTTCCGTGGTATTTCGTGCTCCGCCGCAAGCAGTCTTGCTACTGCAGCCTCGGCACGTTCTGGGCGCTGTTGCTGGGCCTTTGGTCCTTGCTGGTCATCGGCGGACCGCTCCTCTTCGTGCTCGCGCGTGACCGTCGTCTCCGCGCCGGCGTGCGTGCCGGCTGAGCTCAGAGCCCGCAGCCTTGCTGCGTCTCGCGCGTCGGCCGCGCGATGAGCCCATGGTGCGGCTCGTCAGGGTAGGCTTCGCCCGCCCGCGCTCCGAGCAGGTGCTCGTCGCAGCACTTGAGGAGGTCCGGCAGGTTGTCGGTCCGGCGCATGTCGTGCAGGAACTTGCCTTCGGTATCCACGGCGAGGCCGACGAAGTTGAGGAATTTCTTGAGACGGCCGGCCTGTTTGTCGGTGGCCTTGGCGGCGTCGCAGCATTCGTCGGCGAGCTCCTGCACGTAGGTCCTCACGTCGGCCAGCGTCGGCGCGAAGGGCGTCAGGCCCTGCTGGACCTCGCGCCACTGGCGGAAGATCCACGGGTTCCGGATGGCGTGGCGTCCCATCATCATGCCGTAGGCCTTGGTCTCGGCCGTCAGGCGCTGCGCCTTGGCGGCGGAAAGCACGTCCCCGTTGGCGATGACGGGGCAGGGGACGGACGCCACGGCCTTGGCGATGGCGGCGTAGTCGACTTCGGACCAATAGAGGCCTTTGACGGTGCGGCCGTGGACGGTGAGCAGGTCGACCTGATGCTTGGCGACGATCGCGAGGATCTCGTCGAAGCGCTCCTGGCCGTCGAAGCCGATGCGCATCTTGACGGTGAAAAGGCCGGGGATCTCCTGACGCATCGCGCCGATGAGTTCGTCGATCTTGGCGGGGTCGCGTAGGAGGCCGCCGCCGACGTTCTTACGATACACCTTGGGCGCCGGGCAGCCCATGTTCAGGTCGATGCCGGCGATGGGGAGCTTCCGCAGCTCGCGGATGGTCCGCAGCATGTGCGGAGTGTCTTCGCCGATGAGCTGCGCAAAGACGGGCCGGCCGGTGCCGTGGTGGACGATGGAGTCGACGATATGCTTCTCGGGCGTCGAGCTCTCGTGGACTCGGAAATACTCGGTGACGAACCAGTCGGGCGCGCCACGTCGGCCGATGACCCGCATGAAGCCGGTGGTCGTGACGTCCTGCATCGGCGCGAGCACCGAGGGGCGCGTGCCGGGGACGACGGGGACTGGGAGCGGTCCGCTCACGCCTGCTTGCGCAGGCGCGCGAGCATTTCCGTCATGTCGTCGCAGGCGTCCAGGACCGGCTTGGCGATGAACACCGGACGCTTGGCCTTCACGGCGAGCACGAGCGCGTCGCTGGGGCGCGCGTCGACCTCGGCGATCTTGCGCGCGACGGGGCCTTCCTGACCGAGCAGGATACGGGCGAAGAAGACGCCGTCCTTGACGTCGACGATGGCCACATGGACCACGCCGGCATCCAGGCCTAGCAAGAGGTGGAGCATGAGGTCGTGAGACTGGGGGCGGTCGGGTACGCGGCCGTCCAAGGCGCCTTGCAGGGCTTCGCCGACGGCGGGGTCGACCTGGATGACCATGGTCTTGAGGGCGGTCACGAGGAATACGGCGGTGCCTCCCTTGACGGGGATGACCTCGATGCCGGTGACGGGCACTGCCTCCAACTTGCTCATGCCGGAAAGTGTGCCCGGCAGGCCGCCTCCGCAAGCCCTCGCTGCTTTCAGGCGTAGGGTTGCCTTGAAATCGGAGCCCGTTCCCGCAAGGTGGAGGCGTGCACCCTTTCCTCGCCGACGCGTTCCTTTTCGACTGGAGCAGCCTGAAGCCCGAACACGTCGAGCCGGACATCCGCGAGGCCCTGCGCCGCGCGCGTACCAACGTCGACGCGTTCAAGCAGACGAAGGGCGCCGACCTGACCTACGCCAAGGTGCTCCTCGGCTTCGAGGCCACGACCAAGGAACTCTCCCGCGCCTGGGGCCTGGTCTCGCACCTCGACTCGGTCCTGAACTCCCCGGAGCTCCGCAAGGCCTACAATGCGATGATGCCCGAGGTCACGGCGTTCTTCACGTCGCTGACGCTCGATCCGGAACTCTGGGCGGTCTTCAAGGCCTACGCCGCCACCGCCGACGCCAAGGCCCTCACGGGAGTCCGTCGCCGCTTCCTCGAGGAGACGATGGCTGACTTCGAGGAGAACGGCGCCGACCTGCCGGCGGAAGGCAAGGCCCGCCTCGCCACGCTCAACGCGCAGCTCGCGGAGAAGACGCAGAAGTATTCCGAGAACGTCCTCGATTCGACCAACGCCTGGGAGCTCTTCATCGACGACGAAAAGCGCCTCGCCGGCCTGCCGGCCAGCGCGCTCGCCGCGGCGAAGCAGTCCGCCACCGCCAAGGGCAAGCCCGAGGCCTGGCGCTTCACGCTTCATTCCCCTTCGGTGTTCCCGGTGCTCCAATATGCCGATGACGAAGACCTCCGCCGCCAGTGCTGGGAAGGCCTCGGTCAGGTCGGCCTGAAGGACCCCTGGGACAACACGGCGCTCGTCGGCGAGATCCTCGCCCTGCGTCACGAGAAGGCCCGTCTGCTCGGCAAGCGGCACTTTGCCGACTTCACCACCGCCCGCCGCATGGCCCGGACGGGCGCCGCGGCGCTGAAGTTCATCGAGGACATCGGCCAGCGCATCCGCCCGAAATTCCAGGCCGAAGGCGTCGAGCTCGAGCAATACCGCGCCGCGAAGGTCGGCGAAGCGCTCCGTTCGCTGCACCCATGGGAATTCGGCTACTGGTCGGAGAAGATGCGCCGCGAGAAATATGATTTCGACGACGAGGCGCTGCGTCCGTGGTTCCCGGTCGACGGCGTGATCGCCGGCATGTTCCGCCTCTTCGGCGGTCTCTTCGGCATCCAGGTCGTCGCCCGTGACACCTACCACGTCAATCAGGCCACCGGCGCGAAGACCGTCGTCCGCGCCGCCGAACCGCGCGTCGAAGGCGCGCCGATCTGCGTCTGGCATCCCGAGGTCCGCTTCTACGAAGTCCGCGACGGCGACCGTCTGCTGGGCTCGTTCTACACCGACTGGTTCCCGCGCGAATCGAAGAGGGGAGGGGCCTGGATGAATTTCTTCCGCACCGGCGGCCCTCGTCCGGACGGTTCGTTCGCCCCGCACCTCGGCCTGATGTGCGGCAACTTCACGCCGCCCGTCGCCGGTCGGCAGGCGCTGCTCAACCACGACGAGGTCACCACCGTCTTCCACGAGTTCGGCCATCTGCTCCATCACCTGCTCAGCGAGGTCGAGGTCGAATCCCTCTCCGGCGTGCGCGTCGCCTGGGACTTCGTCGAGCTGCCTTCGCAGATCCTGGAGAACTGGTGCTGGGAAGAGGAGTCCCTCGCCGTCTTCGCCCGCCACCACGAGACCGGCGCCCCGCTGCCCTCCGACCTCCTCGCCAAGCTCGACGCCGCCGCCAATTTCCGCTCCGCCTCGACCTGCATGCGCCAGCTGGCCTTCTCGAAGCTCGACCTCGACCTGCATATCCGGGCCGAGGAACTCCGCGGCCGCGACCTGGACACCCATTGGAACGAGGACTTCGCCGAGTGGCAGGCCCGGACCACTCGCCGCGGACCGGCCATGGCTCGCCGCTTCAACCACCTGTTCTCGGACGCCACGGGCTACGCCGCCGGCTATTATTCGTATAAGTGGGCCGAGGCCCTCGAGGCCGACGCCTTCACCCGCTTCCTGAAGGAGGGGGTCCTGAACCCCCGTGTCGGCCGCGAACTCCGGGCCAAGGTCCTGGCCAAGGGCAACTCCGAGCCGGCCGAGAAACTCTTCCGCGATTTCATGGGCCGGGACCTCGATCCGGAGGCCCTTTTGGAGCGCGACGGGCTGGCCTGAGCCCGCCGCCCCCCGTCCGGTGCCCTGAATCCCGCAATAATTGGGCAACGGAGGCGTATTCCCCTTGCACAAGGGCCTATTTTCCTATGCGTAAGGCCTTTACAGATGAATCTCCGTAACATCGCAGTCATTGCTCACGTCGACCATGGCAAAACGACCCTGACCGACCGCCTCCTCTACCAGTCCGGCATGTTCCGGGCCG
>RGES01000210.1 GCA_009917805.1 Verrucomicrobiota bacterium | reverse complement strand
GCCACCGGCACCGTGATCCTCCCGGAAGGCGTGGAAATGGTGATGCCCGGCGACAACGTCACGATCACGATCGAGCTGCAGAAGCCCGTCGCGATGGAGAAGGGCCAGCGCTTCGCCCTCCGCGAAGGCGGCAAGACCATCGGCGCCGGCCAAATCCTCGAGATCACCAAGTGATTCCGCGCCGAAAGGCCTGATTCACGATGCCGCGGCCCCCGAAAAAGGGGCCCGGCATCGGTCTCTTTAAAAACCAACACACAGGACGGTAGCTCAATTGGCAGAGTAGCGGTCTCCAAAACCGTTGGTTGTGGGTTCGACTCCCACCCGTCCTGCCACTCTCCACCACACACCACCAGCACCATGTTCAGCTTCCTCGGACGCCTCCGCGCTTTCTGGAACGAGACCATCACCGAGGTCTTCGTCAAGGCTTCGTGGCCCACCGCCAAGGAGCTCGCCGACTCCACGCTGGTCGTCATCGCCGCCGTCGCCCTCCTGGGCGCCGTCGTCTTCCTCTGCGACTTCTCCCTCTCCAACTTCGTCCAGTTCGCGACCAAGCTCGTGCGCTGATCACACCATGTCCTCTCCCTCCGATTTCCGCTGGTACACCCTCCAGACCCTCTCGAACAACGAGAGCAAGGTGAAGCGTCTGCTCGACAAGGCCATCAAGGACGAGGAGATGGGCGACTTCGTCGCCGAGATCCTGATGCCGGTGAAGACCGTCAAGGACTTCCGCAACGGCAAGAAACGCGAGAGCGAGATGAAGCTCTATCCTTCGTACCTGTTCGTCCGCGCCCGCCTCTTCGACGACGAAGGCGCGCTGCTCGAGGCTCCCTGGAGCTTCCTCCGCAAGACCGACGGCGTCATCGGCCTCATCGGCGGACAGAATCCCGTCGCGCTCAAGACCGAGGAGATCAACACGATCCTCCAGCAGGTCGCCGACGCCGCGGACAAGGTCGTCCCGAAGATCTCCTTCAACATCGGCGAGCGCGTCAAGATCACCGACGGCCCCTTCGCCAACCTCGCCGGCAACATCGACAAGATCGACGCCGACCGCGGCAAGCTCGAGGTCTCCGTCGACATCTTCGGTCGCTCCACCCCGGTCGAGCTCGAGTTCTGGCAGGTCGAACGCGACGACCGCGAATGATCCCTTTCACCAACCCAACCATCTAAACACCCACCATGGCTAAGAAAGTCGTCGGCGAAATCAGGCTCCAGCTCCCCGCGGGCGCCGCTAACCCTGCTCCTCCCGTCGGCCCCGCGCTCGGCGCGAAGGGCGTCAACATCATGGCGTTCTGCAAGGAATTCAACGCCAAGACCAAGGACCAGGCCGGCATGATCCTCCCGGTCATCATCTCCGTCTACCAGGACAAGTCCTTCACGTTCATCCTGAAGTCCCCGCCCGCTTCCGTCCTCCTCAAGAAGGCCGCGAAGATCGAGTCGGGCTCCAAGGTCCCGAATCGCGACAAGGTCGGCAAGGTCACCAAGAAGCAGCTCCTCGAGATCGTCGAGCTGAAGAAGAAGGACCTCAACGCCGTCAACCCTGACAACGCCGCCCGCATGATCGCCGGCACCGCGCGTTCGATGGGCATCGAAGTCGTCGGTTAATTTTCACCCAACCCTAAACCACACCCAACCACTGCATCCCGCAGGAGACCAAAAGTCGCTATGAGCAAACAACCCAGCAAGCGCTACCGCGCCGCCCTCCAGGTCGCCGACCTGAAGGCCAAGTATGACGTCAACCAGGCCGCCGAGATCATCAAGAAGATGCCCGGCGCCAAGTTCGACGAAACCGTCGAGATCTCCGCCTTCCTCGGCGTCGATCCCAAGCAGTCGGACCAGATGGTCCGCGGCACCGTCTCCCTCCCGAACGGTTCCGGCAAGAAGATCAAGGTCCTCGCCTTCACCGAGAACCCGGCCGAAGCCCTCGCCGCCGGCGCCGATTACGCCGGCCTCGCCGACCTGATCGCCAAGGTCAACGGCGGCTTCCTCGACTTCGACGTCGCCATCTCCACCGTCTCCGCGATGAAGGACGTCCGTCAGGTCGCCCGTGTCCTCGGTCCGAAGGGCCTCATGCCGAACCCGAAGTCGGGTACCGTCTCGGACGACATTCCGAAGACCATCAAGGAAGTGAAGGCCGGCCGCGTCGAATTCAAGATGGATAAGACCGGCAACATCGTGATCGTCATCGGCAAGAAGTCGTTCACCGCCGCCCAGCTCACCGAGAACGCCCAGGCCGCCCTGGCCGCCCTCGTGAAGGCCCAGCCCGCCGGCTTCGCCGGTGGCCGCTTCATCAAGTCGATCACCATCAGCGCCAGCATGAGCCCCGGCGTCGCCGTCGACCTCAAGCCCTACTCGGCCGCCGTCGCGACCGCCTAACCTAACCACGCCCAAGAGAACCCACGAACATGCGCGCTGAAAAACAATTCCTCGTCGACGAAGTCGCCGCCCAGCTGGCCAGCTCCAACTACCTGCTGCTCGCCAACTTCACCGGCGTCACCGTCGAGAACGCCACCGCCGTCCGTAACCAGCTCCGTGCCCACGGCGCCGAGTACCACGTCGTCAAGAACAGCATCCTGAACATCGCCGCCAAGCAGGCGAAGCTCCCGGACATCTCCGGCCACCTGAGCGGCCACACGGCCCTCGTCACCGGCGGCAACAACCCGACCGGCGTCGCCAAGATCCTGGTCACCTTCTTCAAGGATTTCTCCAAGCTCGAAGTGAAGGGCGGCGTCCTCGACGCCAAGCTCCTCACCAAGGCCGAAGTGGAAGCCCTGTCGAAGCTGCCGTCCCTCGACGGCATCCGCGCCCAGCTCCTCTCGCTGCTCTCCACCCCTGCCTCGCAGTTCGTCCGCCTCCTGGACGCCAAGCGCCAGAAGGACGAGAAGGCCGCCTAACCCCTTTCCCCGCGGAGGCGTCGCCATGTGGCGGCGTCCGAGCGGGGGGAACCCAAACCAAAAAACAACACACATCCAAAGAACCCCGGTTAGGGGCCTCGCGCCCTCAAATGTCCTTCATCGGACGCTAACCATTCAAGGAACCAAGATACCATGAGCAACATCACCAAAGACCAAGTCATCGAGTGGCTCAGCGCCCAGTCCGTCCTGGACATCACTAACCTCGT
>RGES01000209.1 GCA_009917805.1 Verrucomicrobiota bacterium | reverse complement strand
AAGGACCTCGAAGCCGACCCCCTCGTCATGTGGCAGCACCGCTACGTCCAGTGGATCGGCGCCTTCGTGGGCTTCGTCGTCCCGGCCGCCCTCGGCTACGCCTATTGCGTCCTCTTCGTCCCGAAGGAGCTCAACGCCAATCCTTGGATGACCGCGCTCGCCGCCTTCCTCATCGCCGGCCTCCTCCGCACGGTGATCGTCCAGCAGGGCACCTTCTGCATCAACTCGCTCTGCCACATGATCGGTCGCCAGCCTTACTCCACGGACCATAGCGCCCGTGACAGCGGCCTGGTCGCGCTCCTCACCTTCGGCGAGGGCTACCACAACTATCACCACGAGTTCCAGCACGACTACCGCAACGGCGTGAAGGGCTGGCAGTTCGATCCCACCAAGTGGATCATCTGGACGCTCTCCAAGGTCGGCATGACCCAGGACCTGCGCCGCGTGCCCGACTCCCGCATCATGGCCGCCGAGCTCAAGGAAAAGAGCCGCACCCTCGGCCGCGACATCGACTCCCTCGCCGCCCGCCTCGACGCCCGCACCCGCGAGCTCAAGGCCAAGACGATCGCCGCCGCCCACGAGCTCGCCAAGGAGCTCGCGCTCCGCGCCGAAGCCCTCAAGGAAGCCGCCGCGACCAAGGCCGAAGTGGCCCAGGAAACGCTGGTCGAACTGCGTGGCCTGCTCAATCAGGCGGCCTCGCACCTCGAGACGCTGCGTCGCGCCGACGCCGGTTCGGCCGCCTAAGCCCTTCGGCTCAGGACCGCAGTCCCTGGATCAGTTCGAGGACCTTCGCCTCGATCTGAGGCAGGGCGTCGTCCGGATGGGCGTAGTCGATGTCGTGCACGGTCCAGTATTCGATGCGGTCGGCCCATTCCGGGTGCGCCTGGAGCATCATCGCGTGGTGCTCGTCCTTCTTGAGGGCGATGGTCCGGTGGGCCCGTTCCAGGTCCTCCCGGCGGAGCTGGGTAGGGGCCGGGCCGGTCAGGTCCAGGGGGATACCGAGTTCGCGGAGGCGCTTTTCGGTATCCCGGGAAATCAGGGTGGGTTCGTCCGCCACCAGGGAGGTCAGCAGGCCGCGGGAAAAGGCCCGGGCCGGGTGCCCCATGCGGGTCGCATGCCAGTTGAAGAGGGCCTCGGCATGGCGGCTCCGGTAGAAGTTCCCCGTGCAGACGAAGAGGGTCAGGGGGCCAGAATCTGCGCTTGTGCGTTGGGACATGCCGGGTAGAGTCCCCGCAACCTAACCTCACTGCCATGGTACGCAATCTGTTCGTTCTCTCCCTCCTTTCCTTCGCTGTCGTCGGTTGCATGGGCCCCCAGAAGGGTCCGTCCCCCGTCACCGACGGCGCCGCTTCGGACCTCGTTCCGGCTTCCGCCGCTCCGATTCCGGTGACCCCGACCCTGACGCCTGAGCCTGCTCCGGCCCCGGCCGCCCCTAAGAAGGCCGCCGCCCCGACCAAGGCCAAGGGCAAGCTGCCCCTCAACAGCAAGAGCAGCAAGTAAGCCGCGAGGCTTACATCAACGACACTTCGGTGACGAAGGTGTCGACCTGACCGGGCTCCGCAAAACGGAGCCCGTTCTTATGTTCGGGGCTGTTGGGCGGGCCCATCCACGGTTCGACGCAATAATACGGCGCCTCGGGATCGGGCGTCCAGGTGACGACGCTCGCCCAGCTGCCGGGGATCGCCTCTTCGCCGACCTTGATGGTGATGTCTTCTTCGCCGGACTTCGGTCCGAAGCTGAGCGTCGCCGACTTCAGATTGGTGAAGATGCAATCGGAGAGGTGCGGGCTGTCGAAACCGATCGCCTCGGCGCCCTTGAGTTCGGCGAACGGGATCAGCTTCCCGTCGGCGGCGTGGCGCCACTGCTTCTTCGACGGGATCTTCACGACGTAGTCGCGGCGGCTGAGGCCCGCGTGCCACGGCAGCGTGAAGTAGAAGTGGTGGCCGGCGCACCACGGCAGCGGCTGCGCGTCGCGGTTCTCGAATTCGAAGGTGATGCGCAGGAAGAGCTCGAGGAAGTCGAAGCGGATGCGGAAATCGTAGGCGAACGGGTAGCAGTTCCGGCCGCGTTCGTCCTGGATCATCCGCACCACCGCGTGCTTGGGGCCGCTTTCGACGATCTCGAAGGCCGAATCACGGGCGAAACCGTGCTGCGGCATCGGGCGTTTGACGCCGTCGGCGGCCTTCCAGGCGAACTTCTCGCCGTCGGCGTAGTTGCGTCCCATGAAGGGGAAGAGGATCGGGTTGCCGCCGCGGACCGGGCCGATCTTGTCGAGGTCCATCGGCGCGCCTTCGGGCCAGAAGAGGATCTCGCGGTGGCCCGAGGGGACGTCGAGCTTCCAGCGGAGGAGGCGCGCGCCGCGCGTCAGGCACGTCTCGTAGGTCGAGGCGCCGACCTTCCATCGTTCCATGGGCACGCCGTTCTCTTCGTAGCTCTGCATGACGGAGAGCAAACGCCGCGGCCGCCCGGTGGCAAACGCGGACTTAGCCCGCGCGCTTGGCGAAGCGGTAGTGGCAGACCATCCACTCCGAGCCGCCCCGGAAGTTCCAGAGCTCGGCGCAGGCCATGAAGAACACGCGCCAGTTGGCCAGCCAGGCCTTCGCCCGTTGTTCGCCGTAGGTCTGCGCGAAGATCCGGAGGATCTCCTCGCGGTGGCGGTCGGTGTTCTGGAGCCAATGCTCGGACGTCTGGCCGTAGTGGCGGCCTTCGACCTCCCACTGCGCCTCGAGCTTCAGGTCGTCCTGGAAGCGGCTGGCGAGGCAGTTGGAGGGCATGATGCCGCCGGTGAAGAAGTGGCGCGACATCCAGTCGGTCGAGTCCTTGGCCGCGAAATGGTAGGCGATGTCCTTGTGCGTGAACACGTGGAAGAACAGCTTGCCGCCGGGCTTGAGCCAGCCGGCGATGCGGCGCATGAGCTCCGCCCAGTTCTTCATGTGCTCGAACATCTCGACCGACACCACGCGGTCGAAGCGGGAGGCCTCGGCCGCGAAGACGTTCATGTCGCAGGTGATGATCCGGACATTCTTGAAGCCGCGCTTGGCGCATTCGCCTTCGATATGGGCGCGCTGGGAGGCGGAGTTCGAGACGCCGGTGATGCGGGCGTTCGGGTATTTCTCGGC
>RGES01000208.1 GCA_009917805.1 Verrucomicrobiota bacterium | reverse complement strand
TTGGCGACAGGCGCGTCGGTGCGGGCGGAGAACAGGTCGAGGTCGACCCCGTAGCCGACCACGTGCGCGGGGGCCTTCGACCCGGCCGCGGCCAACGAATGCCGGGTGAACGAGCTGGCGCAGATCACGGCGTCGGCCATCGCGAAGGTCTCGTCGTTGTGCGCGAAGAGCGGCGACATCTCCGTCTCTTCCATCAGTGAGGCCTTCGCTTCAGGGACTTTCTCGATTTCCTTCTGAAAGAGTTCCCTCAGGTATTTACCGTTAGGGTGGACCTGGAAAAGCACCCGGGGAAGACCGGAGCCTTCCATCCTCCGGAAGGCCGCATCGGCGTAATAACTATAGGCGATGAGCGGGGCGCGGCGGGCCAAGGCGACCTGTCCGGCCCGCTCGCTCAGCAGGCGATCGGCGACGGCGAAATGGGGCGAGTCCTTGCGACGGTCGAAACGGGCCTGCAGGGTCCGCACGAAAGCGGGCAGCGAACGCACGGCCTTCGTCGCCGGAATCTCCGGGTGATGACGGACCTTCGCGAACCGGTGGAAGTTCTTCCCGCATAGGCCGGTCTGCGACCAGAACTTCGAGAAATACGCCTCGGTGACCAAAGCCTCCAGGGCCTGGTGCTCCTGCAAGGCCAAGGCGGACTGATAACGGTCGCGCGGACCGGCGAAACAGATGACGGCGGAGGGTGGCATCACTTCTTGAGCCCGAAGAGGGCGACGTGCGGAGCGGAAGCGGCCAGGTTCTTGCCCGCGTCCACGGTGTTGAACTGATGGACCGTATGGCAGGCGGCGCGGACCTGCGGGTAGTCGTTATAGACGGAGTAAGAATAGAAGAGCCCGTCGCCGGCGGAGACATGGTAGCCTTTGCCGCCGGTCCGGAGCCAATCGAAGGCCCGCCAAAGACGGAGCGCGGCGAGGGCCTGCTTGAGGCGACGCGCCACCGGTCCGCCCTGCCCTAGGTTATTGGCGTCGGAGATGAAGATGCCCTTGCGCGCGACCCGCAGCATCTCGGCGACCGCCTGCGCCGGCTGCGGCACGTGGTGCAGCACGGCGAACTCGCAGACGAGGTCGAACTCCCCGTCCGCGGCGGCGAGCGCGTTGACGTCGCCGTCCCGGAGCTCCTCGGGCGAGAGGCCGGCCGCATGGCCGACCTGTCGCAAGGCTTCGACGGGCTCGATGCCGACGAACCGCACGCCGGGATGGCGGGCCTTGAGATACCGGAGCGCCCGGCCCGTGCCCGAGCCGACGTCGAGGACGGAACGGATCCCGTGATATTCGATCAGCGCGGAGAGGATCGACAGCGCGAACTGGTGTTCGTCCTGCGCGGAGACCTGCATGGCGTCATACTTCGCGGCGGTCTCCGCGTAGTATCGCCGTTGTAGGTCTATTTCTTCCTGGGATGACATCTGGCGAAAGCTGCTTTGGGTTGGAGCTGAGGGCTAACGAGGACGTGTCGCCCGGCGCCGCTTTACCTGCTCAAGGGATGAAAATCTCTGCGTCGCCGACAATCACTTCCTTGCCTTCAACCGAGCAGATGGTCGAAAAAAACACCCTCTTTTTGGGAATATCCACCGAGAGGACCGTCACGGTAGCAACCAAAGTGTCGCCGATGAAGACAGGCCGGCGGAATTTTAGATTTTGGGCGGCATAAACACACCCTGGGCCGGGTAGGCGCGTCCCGAAGAGTCCAGAAAAGAAGCTCGCGCCAAAAAGTCCGTGCGCGATTCGGCGGCCGTAGCGTGATTTGCCGGCATACTCCTCATCCAGATGAACTGGATTATGATCGCCAGAAAGGAGCGCGAACCCAGCCACGTCCGACTCCGTTACGGTATGCTCCGTCGAGGCCGACATGCCGGGCGTTATTTCTTCGATTTTATACATGTTGCTTATGGTAATTGACTGGGCCAAATAAGGCCTCACCGGACAAAGACCCGGCTGACCGACGTAATCACGCGCGCGCGGTCTTCGTCGGAGAGCGCGGCGCCGGACGGAAGGCAGAGGCCTTGGTCGAAGAGGCGGGCGCTGACCTGGCCGCCGTGCATCTCGGCCCCGGCGAAGACGGGCTGCAGGTGCATGGGTTTCCAGACCGGACGGGCTTCGATGTTCTCGGCTTCGAGCGCGAGACGGACCTGCTCCCGCGTGACGCCGGCGACCTGTGGGTCGATGGTCAGGCAGTAGAGGTGCACGAGCACGAGCGCCTTGGGCGCCTTGCCGGCCTTCGCTTTCTGCTCGATGACCGCGCATGCGAGCGCCGGATCCATGTTCCAGCTGCGTTCTTCGGAATCGATGAACACGGGCTTGGCTCCGAGATAGGTGATCGGCGCGGCGGAAGCGACGAAGGTCAGCGACGAGCAGAGGACTTCGTCGCCCGGGCCGACGCCGGCGAGGCGCAGCGCGAGGTGCAGGGCCGCGGTCCCGGACGAGACGGCGACGGCGTGCTTGGAGCCGACGAGCTGGGCGAAATCTTCCTCGAACGCGTCGAGATTCGGTCCGGCCGGAGCGACCCAATTGGATTGGAAAGCTTCCAGGACGAATTCGATTTCTGTCCGGAGGGGAGAGGTAGATGCGGGGGAGAGGCATTGAGGGTGGGAAACTTAAATCAAGGGGAAACCGGAGACCGGATAGTTAGCTGAGGTGCCTATTTAGGTATAAGCTACCGGCGATGTACGCGTAATCTCTGTGTGGGGCTTTTATTTATCGGCCTCAGAAGCGACCGCATGATTTGGCCATGAAATCGAATCACGAGCCGCTTCAGGTCTTGGTCTTCGCCAAAATGCTTTCTGACGAAATCTATACCCTGACGTCGCAGCCAGAATTCCGGAAGTTTGCCGCCCTCAAATCGCAGCTGGAAAGGGCGGCCTTATCCGTGACCAGCAACATCGCGGAAGGCGATGGACGGCCTACAACCAAGGACGGCGTGCGTTTCTTCAGCATCGCGATCGCTTCCGCGGCCGAGACGAAGATCCAGCTCGAACTGGCTTCCAAGATGCGAGCCATGCCGCACGCCAAAGCGGTCAGCCTTCATGAAGGTTATTCGAAGGTCTGCCGGATGCTTAATAAACTGAGCGAAGTAAGGCTTAGCCGAATTAAATGACCGAGCTATTATTCCGGCTTCCGGTCTCCCCTTGAGCG
>RGES01000207.1 GCA_009917805.1 Verrucomicrobiota bacterium | reverse complement strand
GACTCTACGACGCCGAAGTGATGCACGCCCGGCTCCGGCCGAAGCGTCATGATTTCACGCATGCGGCCTTCGCCTTGGCCGTGGACGCCGCGGCCTTGGAGTCGACACGCGGCGGTCGCTTCATGCTGGGGCGCCGTTTCTCCCCGTACCGCTTCCGCGACCGGGACTTCCTCCCCGCCGCCGAGATCTTCCAGCCGGAGGGCGTCCCGCAGGATTTCGGCAAGGCGGGCGACACGCTGGCCGGACGCTTCCGGGCCTTCGTCGCCGCCCAAGGCGAGCCGTTGCCTGAACGGGCCGAGATCACGCTGGTCGCCATGCCGCGGGCCTTCGGCAAGTCCTACAATCCCGCCGTGTTCATGATGGCGACCGTGGACGGCGAACTCGCCTGCGGCGTCGCCGAGGTCCACAACACGTTCGGTGAACGCAAGGCGTGGTTCCTCGGCAAGTCGTGCCTGAAGCGGGACTACGACGGGGACGCCTACCTCCAGCTCCGGACACCCAAGCGCTTCTACGTCTCGCCTTTCTCGAAGCTCGAGACCGAGTTCGAGTTCACCCTCCGCCTTCCGGACGGCCAGCTGGCGATCACCGTCGACCACTACGAAGGCGGCGACAAGACGCTCACCAGCGCCTGGACCGGCAAGCAGGTGCCGTTGACGGACCTGCGCCTGCTCTGGCTGACCGTGAAGTCTCCCCTGCTGATCCTCAAGGTCATCGCCTTGATTCATCTGCACGCCGCATGGCTTTGGCTGGTGAAGAAACTTCCCTTCCGCCGCAAAGGGGATGACATTCCCGCACAGCGCAACCTGCGTCACCCCACCCCCGAACTTACCGGACGACATGACTAAGCCTACCCTCGCCCGCCGCCTCGTCCTCGGGGAACTCGCGAAGCTCACCAAGGGCCGCCTCTCGCTGCGTCTCCCCGAAGGCACGGAGCTCATCCTCGGCGACCCGCAGGCCAAGGGCGGTGCGCGGCTCGAGATCGCGGACGAGAACGCCTTCCGACGCATCATGCTCGCGGCCGACATCGGCCTCACCGAAGGCTACATGGAAGGCGAATGGGATTCGCCGGACCTCAACGCCCTCATCGGTTTCTTCATCGAGAACATCGACCAGACGCCCGGCATGTCCGGCTCGGCCCGCAAGGCCCTCGGCGTCGGCCTGTTCCGCATCGCCGACCGCATCGGCCACCTGCTCCGACCCAACGACAAGAAGACGGTGCGTCGCAACATCTCCGAGCATTACGACGTCTCCAACGACTTCTTCCGCCTCTTCCTCGATCCGTCGATGATGTATTCGTCGGCCCGTTGGGAAGGCACCGACTCGCTCGAGCAGGCGCAGGCCAACAAGAACGACGCCCTTTGCCGCTTCCTGCAGCTCAAGCCCACGGACCACGTCATCGAGATCGGCACCGGCTGGGGCGGCTGGGCCCTGCACGCCGTGAAGAAATACGGCTGCCGTGTCACCTCGCTCACCATCTCAAAGGCGCAGCACGACCTCGCCGTCGAGCGCATCCAGGCCGCCGGCCTCGCCGACCGCATCACCGTCAAGCTCGAGGATTTTCGCGACCACCAGGGCGTCTATGACAAGTGCGTCTCCATCGAGATGATGGAAGCCCTCGGCCATAAGTACCTGCCGGCGTTCTGCGCGTCCATCGGCCGCCTCCTCAAGCCCGACGGCATCGCCGCCTTCCAGTACATCACCTGCCCCGACAGCCGCTACGCGCAGTTCCGCGACGGCGTCGACTTCATCCAGAAGCACATCTTCCCCGGCTCGTTGCTGCTCTCGATCAACCGCGTCGGCGAACTGATGACCAAGGAAAGCGGCTTCCAGCTGGATCGCCTCGAGGAGTTCGGCCGGGACTACGCGCGCACGCGCAAGTGGCGCCTGTACTTCCGTTACTGCCAGGCCGCGTTCGAGCACCGCAACATCGGGGTCGTCCAGGCGGTCTACGTCCGGCCGAACCGCAAGGGGTGAACGCGACGCGAGGGGACACGTGGGCAAGTTGACACGTGGACAAGGATCAAGACAAGCCGCCCACCCAGGCGTCTGTTATCCCCTAGGCAGGGGCACGATTCGTCGTGCCCTCCGCAACAGGAGGGCGCGGCGAAGCCACGCCCCTACCTGCGCCCGGCCAAGGATGGTCGGCCCGACCTGAGACAACGAGGACAGCACGTGGTGCTGTCCCTACCTCGAGACAGGCGTCGCTCAGTAGGCCTTCGCCATCACCACGCGGCGGGGGCTCGGCTCGCCGGTGACGACGCACTTGCCCGGCTCGTCCTTGGCATCGAGCGGGATGCAGCGGATGGTGACCTTGAGCTCTTCCTTGAGGCGCTTCTCGACGGCCTTGGAGCCGTTCCAGTGGCACAGCGCGAAGCCGCCGTGGATCTCCGGACGCTCCGGGTTCTTGGCGGTGAAGTAGGCCTTCAGTTCTTCCCAGGTGTCGATCTCGCGGGTGTGGGCGGCGCGGTGGGCCTTGGCGCGGGCCAGGAGGTTGTCCTGGATGGACTGCAGGCGCTCGACGACGGTGGCGACGAATTCGGCGCGCGGGATGCCGGCCTTCTCACCGGTGTCGCGACGGGCGACGAAGACGGCGTTGGCCGCGAAGTCGCGCGGGCCGACCTCGACGCGCAGGGGCACGCCCTTCTTGATCCAACCCCAGGCCTTGTCGCCGCCGCGGATGTCGCGGTTGTCGACGGTCACGACGACCTTGCGGTCATGGAAACGCTGGGCGGAGAGCTCCTTCTGGAGCGACTGGCAATAGGCGAGGATGTCGGCCTTGGTGGCGTCGTCCTTGTAGATCGGGCAGATGACCACGTGCTGCGGGGCGAGGCGGGGCGGCGCCACGAAGCCGTCGTCGTCGGAATGCGTCATGATCATGCCGCCGATGAGGCGGGTGGACACGCCCCACGAAGTCGTGTGGGCGTACTGCTGCGTGCCCTTCTCATCCTGAAACTGGATGTTGCAGGACTTGGCGAAGTTCTGGCCAAGGTAATGGGAGGTGCCGGCTTGGAGGGCCTTGCGGTCCTGCATCATCGATTCGATGCAGAGCGTGTCGACAGCGCCGGGGAAGCGTTCGCCCTCGGTCTTGCGGCCCTTGATGACCGGCATCGCCATGTAGTTCTCGGCGAAGTCGGCATACACCT
>RGES01000206.1 GCA_009917805.1 Verrucomicrobiota bacterium | reverse complement strand
TGATCGGCTACCAGGCCGACATCGGCGCGGGTTACACCGGTTCGCTTTATGATGAATCGCGGCGCAAGCGCGTGCTCGCCAAGGTCGGCACCGGCGTGGGCTCGCAAGGCGTGAAGAGCGAGGCCGAACTGAAGCAGCTGGAAAAAGCCGGCGACTGGAACACCTACGAAGTGGTCGCCGTCGGTCCTCGCCTGATGATCTATCTCAACGGACGTAACACGGTGGACTACACCGAGACCGATCCGTCCATCGATGACGCCTACGGCCTGATCGGTCTCCAGATCCATGGGAACTGCAAGGCCGAGATCCGCTTCCGGAACATCACCATCGACCCGATGACGGAGGTCCCGGTCACCACCAAGGAGGCCGTCTTGAACCGCTTCGGCGAGCCGAAGCCGACCTGGACGTCGCCGGCCCCGTTCAAGGATGGCAAGTTCGTCCTAGGGCAGGGCGAGGTCGTCGTCTTCATCGGTCAGGAAAATCTCGTACGTGAAGCCAAATCGGGGGAGATCGAATCGCGCCTCGCCGCCGCCTTCGCCGCGCAGAACCCGGTGTTCCGTTCGATGGCCTGGGAGGCCGACACGGTGCAGGAGCAATGGCGGGATCTGAACTTCGGCCCGTGGAAGGGACAGCTCGAAACCGTGGGCGCGACCACCCTGATCGTCCAGTTCGGTCAGGCGGAATCGTTGCAAGGTCCTTCGGCTTTGGCTAAGTTCACGGCGGACACCCATCGCCTGCTGGATGAGTTCACCCGGCACACGCCGCGGATCGTGCTCCTGTCGCCGGCCGGATACATGCGTTCGAGCCGTCCCCCCGACCTGACCACGCCCGAACGTCGTCGTGACCTGGCCGCCTACGCCGCCGCCATCGCCGCGATCGCGAAGCAGCGAGGCTTGCCTTATGTCGACCTGACCGAGGTCACCCGCGACGACCCTTCGGTCGATGGCCTGCATCTTTCAGCCAAAGGCCTGCAATCCGTCGGGCAGGAGGTCGCTTACTCGCTCGGTCTGCCGGATAACGCCGAGCTCTCCTCGAAACTTCGTCCGGCCATCGTCGAAAAGAACCGGCTTTGGGCGGACTGCTGGCGGCCTGCCAACTGGTCGTTCGTCTATGGCGACCGTATCTCCCAGAACTATGGCAAGGGCTTTGGTCCCGTGCCTTCGCTGAAGGAGAACTTCGAAGCCTATAAGCCGCTCGTCTCCGCGTGGGACAGGCACATCCAGTCGCTGGCTCGCGGCGAGGCCTCCGTCGAGCCGGCGCCGCAGGCCGGCCCCATCGTCAGCACGGAGAAGGTCATGTCCGCCGCCGAAGAGCAGGCCACCTTCAAGGTCGCCGAAGGCTTCGAGGTGAACCTGTTCGCCGACGAGTCGCTCGGCGTCGCCAAACCGACGCAGATGTCCTGGGATGCCCGAGGTCGCCTCTATGTCTGCTGTTCACCTACGTACCCGCAGGCCGTCCCCGGAGTGAAGCCGCGTGATTATATCTTACGCCTCGAGGATACCGATGGGGACGGCAAGGCCGACAAGTCCGTGCGCTTCGCCGAAGGCCTGACGATGGTGCAGGGCGTCGAACCATTGACCGATGAGGTCGGCAACACCTCGATCCTTGTCTGCGACTTCGATCGGCTCATCAAGCTCACCGATACCGATGGAGATGGGAAAGCCGACAAGACCGAAGTCCTGATGTCGGGCTTCGGCGTCGGTGACACCCACCAGCTCGTGAATTCCATCAGCCATGGACCGGACGGCACCTTGTGGATGAGCCAGGGCTTGCATGCGATCACCCGCGTCGAGACCCCGCGGGGCATCGTCAGCCTGCCGAAGTCGGGCCTGATGCGTTACGACCTCAAGAACCAGCGACTGCAGCCGTTCTTCCAGTACGGGAAGGCCGGCCATAATTGCTGGGGCGTCGCGTTCGACGACTTCTTCCAGCCGTTCCACAAGAGCGGCGACCGGATCGCCGGTTACTACAGCTTGCCGGGGCTGGGCGCCATCGAGACGCCCGACGAATATGCCGGCACGCACTCGCTCTTCGATTCGCCCCTGAAGTCCAATTCCGTCGACATCCTCGGTACCAGGGCCATGCCGGCTGAGCTGCAAGGCGCGGCCTTCATCGGAGGGTACTATGGCAACACCTTGGACCTGCACCGGTTCGTCGACGACGGCGCCGGCTTCAAGACCGAGCGGATCGTCAGCCCGATCGTCTCGAGCAGCAAGGCGTTCCGGCCTGTCGACGTCTCCGTCGGCCCCGATGGGGCGCTTTATGCCTGCGATTGGTTCAACGCCGTCATCGGACATTATCAGGCCAGTTACGCGGACCCGCGTCGCGATCGTTCGCATGGACGTATCTGGCGCATCACCGCCAAGGGATTGCCGGGCGTGAAACAGCCGGACCTCGTCTCGTTGAGCGAAGCCGAGCTCTTCGCGCAGCTTGGCTCGCCGGAGCGTTGGACGCGTTATCAGGCCCGACGCCTTCTTTTCCAACGTCCTGCCGACAAGGTCGTGGCGGCAGCGGACGCTTTTGTCGCCAAAGACCGTCCGGAGGCGCAGTTGCTCGAAGCCATCGGCGTCCTGCAGTCGCACGGCGCGGTGCGCCCCGCCTTGCTGGATGCGCTGCAATCTTCGGCCGACTATCGTATCCGCGCTTATGCGGCCCGTGTCGTCGGCGAATGGTCGGCGCAATTGCCCGATACCCAGGTCCGTCTCGCCAAGGCCATCGCCGATGCGCATCCTCGGGTCCGTCTCGAGGCGGTCGTGGCGCTCAGTCATGTCGGTGGGCAGGCATCGCTGCGCACGGCCCTTGCGGCCGTGGAAAAGCCTGCGGACAAGTTCATCGATTATGCCCTCAGGCAGACGGTCCGACATCTTGCTCCTCACGCGGGTACGCTGGCGTTGGAAGTGTCCGCTCCGCAGGCCGCGTACCTCAAGAAGGTGATCAGCAGCGGTCCGGCCGTCATTTCGCCAGGTCAGGCTATCTACGAAGCCCTCTGTCTTAATTGCCACCAAGCGGCCGGCCAGGGCCTGACCGGCGTCTACCCGCCTTTGGCCAAAAGCGATTGGGTCGCCGGTGATCCTCAGGCGCTCATCAAGATCACGATCCACGGTTTGGCCGGACCGACGAAGGTGCAGGGCAAGGATTACGGCGTCGTGCCGATGCCGCCCATGGGCTTGGACGATCAG
>RGES01000205.1 GCA_009917805.1 Verrucomicrobiota bacterium | reverse complement strand
GGCGTCGCCGGCATGACCATCGGTAACAGCACCGTCACGACCGCCGGCGGCGGCACGGTCGTCGCGGCCGTGAACGTCACGGGCACCCCGACCCTGACCATCCTCGGCCCGGTCACCCTCGGCGCCTCCAGTAACGCGAACGGCGTGGTGACCACGTCCCTCGCGCTCAACGGCGGCACGCTCGACGTCCGCGGCAACATCGTCAAGGGCACCGGCGCCGGCTCCGGCTCGGTCACCTCGACGCTGACCCTCGACAACGCCTCGCTGAACCTCAACGGCTTCGTCATCGGCGCCGCGGCCCGTCCGATCAATACCTTCAATCTCCGTTCCGGCACGCTCCGTAACGTCGGCGAAATCAACGGCGGCCTCGGCTTCACGAAGTCCGCCGGCGTCGTCTCGGCCAACAACACGCTGATCCTCGAAGGCATCAATTCCTTCTCCGGCAACTTCACCATCTCGGCCGGCACGGTCCAGGTGGGTACGGGTTCGACCACCGGTACGCTGGGCACCACGTCCGTCATCAACAACGCCGCGCTGGTCATCAATCGCTCGAACGCGTACGCCGTCGCCAACGCGATCTCCGGCACGGGCACCCTCACGGTGAACGGCACGGGCGCCATCACCCTCTCGGGCAACAACAGCTACTCCGGCGCGACCACCGTCTCTTCCGGTCTCGTCAGCCTCGCCCATTCCAACGCCCTCGGCGGCGTGGGAGCAGGCACCAGCGTGTCTTCGGGCGCTTCCCTCGAGCTCCAGGGCGGCATCACCGTCGGCGCGGAAGCGCTGGCGATCTCCGGCACGGGCAACGCCTCCAACGGCGCGCTGCGTAACTTCACCGGCGCGAACACCTTCGGCGGCACCGTCACCCTCGGGGGCGCGACCACCGTCCAGTCCGACGCCGGCACGCTGACGCTCAGCAACGCGACCTCGATCGTCGCCGACGTGAACGACGTCACCTTCACGGGCGCGGGCAACACCGTCGTCTCGGGCGCCATCACCGGCTCCACCGCCGGCCTCACCAAGACCGGCAACGGCAAGCTCACCCTCGGCGGCAACAGCACCTTCCAGGGCGCGGTCAACGTCAACGCCGGCACGGTCAGCGTCAACGGCGCCAACGGCCTCGGCGACGCGACCTCCGGCACGGTCGTCGCCACCGGCGCCTCCCTCGAGCTCCAGGGCTCGGTCAACGTCGCTTCCGAACCGCTCAGCCTGACCGGCGCGGGCTTCGGCGGAGCCGGCGCGCTCCGCAATCTCAGCGGCACCAACACCTTCGGCGGTCCGATCACGCTCGCGGGCGACACCTCCGTCCAGTCCGACGCCGGCACCCTGACGATCTCCGGCAACATCTCCGCCGGCACGCGCACCCTGACCATCACCGGCGCCAGCAACACGAGCCTGACCGGCGTGATGTCCGGCGGCATGTCCGCCGCCCTCACCAAGAACGGCTCCGGCACGCTGACCCTTGCGAATTCCAACACCTTCGGCGGCGCCACGACGATCAACGCGGGCAGCGTCGTCGTCGGCGGCACCGACGTCCTCTCCGACTTCGCCTTGGTCAACGTCAACGGCGGCAGCCTGAACGTGGGTGCTTACGACGAAGCCGTCGGCTCCGTCCAGCTCCTCTCCGGTTCCATCGTCGGTTCCACGGGCAGCCTTTCCTCCTCCTTGGCGGACTTCGATGTCCGCAGCGGCACGGTCTCCGGCAAGCTCGCCGGCGCCTCCGGCCTCATCAAGACCACCACGGGCACGGTCGTGCTCTCCGGCGCGAACACCTTCTCGGGTCCGGTGTCCGTCAACGCGGGCGTCCTGTCCTTCACCAGCGGGCCGAACCTCGGCGACGCTTCCGGCACCAACGTCGTCACGGTCAACGGGGGTACCCTCCGCTACGCCGGCGCCTCGGCCGCCTCGGCCAGCCAGAACTTCGCGGTCGGCACCGCCGGCGGCACGATCGAAGCGGCCAACAAGACCGGCACGATCGCCTTGAACAGCCTGGCCGGCACCACCGGCGTCCTCACGAAGACGGGCGCGGGCACGGTGACCGTCAACAACACCGTCGACCTAGGTACGGGCGGCGTCGTGGTCTCCCAGGGCGTCCTGAACGCCGGCTTCACCGCCAACGGCCTCGGCTCGCTCACCGTCGCCTCGGGCGCGACCCTCAACCTGTTCGACAGCACCGCCGTCACGACTACGGGCGTGGCGCTGACGATGGCCAACGGCGCGACGCTCGGCTTCGACCTCAACGCCCCGGGCGTGAACGACAAGCTCGTCCTCACCGGCACGCCTACGCTCTCGGGCATCATCTCGCTCAACCTGAACAACCTGGGTTCCCTCGCCGTCGGCACCTACGACGTCATCACCGACGCCAGCGGCAGCCTGGCCGGCGCCACCTGGATCCTCGGCAACGCCCCGACGACCCTCAACTACCGCATCACGACCGAGAGCGCCGGCACGATCCTGCGCATCCAGGCCAGCCAGATCTCGTACGCCTTCTTCAACGGCGACCAGGGCAGCTCGCTCCTCGCCAACAACGCGGGCGACACCAACTGGGCCACCGACGTCTCCGGCGCGACCGACACCGGCGTGCTCCCGGCCCTCACGGACGCCCTGGTCTTCGGCACCAACAACGTCACCGCCGGCGCCAAGAGCCTGACCCTCGACGGCAACCTGTCCGTCGACAGCCTGATCTTCAACGCGCTCACCGGCGTGCCCTCGATCGCCATCGCGCAGGGTACTTCCGGCACGCTCACGCTCACCCCGGGCAGCTCGGCCAACGGCATCGCCGTCAAGGACAACGCGGGCGCGATCACCATCTCGGCTCCGCTCGTCGCGGCCGGCGCCCAGACCTGGAGCGTCGTCGGCACCGGCGCCAACGGTTCCTCGCTGGCCCTCACCGGCCCCGTGGCCTTCGCCGGCCCGATCACCAAGACCGGCGTGGGTACGCTCACGCTTTCCGGCGCCAACACCGGCTCGGGCGGCCTGAACTTCACGGACGGCACCCTGAACCTCGGTTCCGCCAGCGCCGTCGGCAGCGGCCTCTTCCAGCTCGGTAACGCCGTCACCATCAACAACGTCGCCGGCGCGGCCGTCACCCTGACCGGCAACAACGCCATGACCTGGAAGCAGGGCTTCACCGTCAGCGGTAACAACCTGTCCTTCGGCAACGGCGCGGTCACCCTGACCGAC
>RGES01000204.1 GCA_009917805.1 Verrucomicrobiota bacterium | reverse complement strand
GCCCAACCGCCAACCGCTTGCCGCCAACCGCCAACACCTTCCCCTGACCATGCCCTTCGCCCGCATCCTTCGCTCCAGCGCCCTCATGGGCGGAGCCCAGGCCGTGACGCTGGCGATGGCCTTCCTGCGTTCCAAGCTGATCGCCGTGCTCATCGGGCCGGCCGGCATCGGGCTCATGGGCGTCTTCAACGCGTTCAACGCGAACCTCTCCACCGTCGCCGGCTGGGGTCTCGGGACGTCGGCGGTGCGAACCGTCGCAGGTGCCGCCGAGACCGAACGCGGGCGCAAGATCGCCGCCGTGCGCGTGTTCGGACGTCGCCTGGCGTGGACTGGATTCTTCGGCGTCCTGCTGCTGGTGCTCCCCTTGGGTTATCTCACGTTCAAGAGCCAGGATTACGCCCTCGAGTTGCTGATCGCCGGGCTCGCCGTGCCGTGCGTTATCGCCACCGGCATGTGGTCGGCCTTGCTGCAGGCGGGCGGCCATATCGGCAGCATGGCGAAGACCCAGATGGCCTCGTCCGTCGTCGGGCTGCTGATCGGCTTGCCGTTCATTTACTTCTTCGGTTCGGTCGGCATCGCGCTGAGCATCTTCCTCGCCGCGTTCATGACCGCCGCCGTGACGTGGCGGGCGGCGAAGAGGTTGAGACCGCCCGCCACGGCTGAGCCGACCGCGGCGGACATCCGTGAGCTCGTGCATCTGGGCGTCGCCCTCCAGCTGGGCGCGGTCCTCGGGGCGATCTCCACCTATCTTGTACGCGTGCTCATCCTGCGCAGCCATGGCGATGACTTGGCGTCGGGCCTGGCGGACGCGGGCTTCTACCAGGCCGCGTTCGCCGTCACGGGCAGCCTGCCCGGCGTGATCTTCAGCGCGACGAGCTCCGACTTCTATCCGCGTGTCGCCGCCGCGAAGGATGAAGACGAAGCCCGCCATATCACCGAGAAGCAGATCCAGGCCTCGTTGCTGCTGGCGACGCCGATCCTGATGGGCTTGCTGACCATGGGGCCGCTGGCCGTGCGGTTGCTTTACGCGAAGGGGTTCGAGCCCGCCGTGCCCTTGTTGGATTGGTTCGTGTGGGCGATCTTCCTCAACCTCTTAGGTTGGCCGTTAGGCTTTTGGGTCGTCGCCAGACGCTCCAAGCGAGCGGTGGCGGTCTTCCAGTCGCTGCTTAGCGTCTCGATGGTGTTGCTGGCCTTGGTCTTGATTCCACGCTGGGGCGTGACGGGTGCTGCCGCAGCCTACTTCAGCAGCAGTCTGGTCTACGCGATGCTGCTGCTGGTGTTTACGCGCCTACAATCCGGCAGGTGGGTAAGCTTGCCGACGCTCTCCTGGTTTATCGCAGGCGGAGTCAGCCTATTCTTGGCGGCTAGGTTGGTCGGGATGGCTGGTTCCGCTTACTGGGGCGCGATCCCGACGGCGCTTGCCGCCGCGGCTTGCGCGGCCATTTATTTCAAGGTCATCGCCATGGCCAAGGCGGAGGAGGCTTCCTCATGAAGGTCCTCATCCTCACGCCGGAGATGCGCATCGGCGGCACTTGTCGCGATGCTGTGGAATGGGCCAACCGTTTAGCTGATTGCGGCGATGACGTCGTCGTGGTCGCACAATCAGCTATCGGCGAGGGAGGCGCCCGGCTTTCATCGGCCATCAAGCTCGAGGGACTCGGGGGCGGGCGGGCTGTTCTTTGCGCGGGTCGCCTCTTGTGGCTGCTCAGGAAGCATCCCGACGCGACGATATTGGCGAACGCCGGCACCTTGGCCGGATTGGCGATAGTTTTCCGTAGCCTCGGCCTGATCGGGCACAGGGTCGTCTTCGTGGACCCCTTCAATCCGGCCGATACCTTCCGTCGTGGATGGAAGACCGCCGCCATCTACCGATGCCTGCTGTGGCGGGCCGACGCCTTCGTCCATCTTTCGGATCACGCGGAGCGATTCCATCGCCGAATCGGGCTTGGTAAGGAGAATTCTTTCTGCGTCCCGAACATCTCCTCCCGCCCTGACGAAATCAGGACAGTTAGCCAGCCCGCTGGAGCGCTCCGATGCGTGGCAGTCGGTCGCCTCGATAAGATCAAAGGTTTCGATCGTCTGATCGGAGCCTTTGGCAAGATTGCCACCCGGTGGCCCGGCGCGTCCTTGCGGATCGTGGGCGAAGGATACGATCGCCCGCGTCTCGAAGACGCGATTCGTCGGGCCGGCTTGGGCGACCGGGTGACGTTAGTCGGCCATTCTGATGCCGTCCGAGCCGAGCTTCGAGCCGCCGACCTCTTCATTCTTCCTTCGCTCTATGAGGGCATGCCGAACACCCTGGTCGAAGCCCTTGATGAAGGTCTCCGTGTCGTCGCCACGCCCTGCAAAGGATCCGTCCGCAGCCTGATGCGCCGCCTAGGCGCGTCGGAGATGGTCATCCGCGAAGGCGATTTCACCGAAAGTCTGCTTCGGGCCGTCGAGGCCGCGCTCTCCCTCGAGGCGACCGCCTGGGCGGAGATCCAGCGGCGACATCGCGAAATTTTTGATAACGAGCGTAACTTCCGGCAGTTAAGGACACTGCTAGCGCGATGAGCCTGGTCATCCTCACCAACATCCCGACCCCTTACCGCACGGCTTTCTTCGACGCCTTGGCGGAGGAGGCGTCGAGGGTGGGCAAGCGTTTCCATGTCCTGTATTGTGCGAAGACCGAGCCGGGTCGCCACTGGCCTTATGACGCCGCGAAGATGCGCCATGCCCACACGGTGCTCCGCGGCTTCCATCCTTCGCTCACCGGCATCCACGCGCACCTTAACCCGGGAGTGCTGGCGGAACTGAATCGGCTGAAGCCAGACACGCTCATCATCGCCGGGTCGTGGAATGCGCCGACGATGCTCATCGCCGGCCTGAACATCTACTCGCCTCATCCTCGCCGTCTCTTTTGGAGCGAAGCCCACGCGGGGTCCGCGCTCAACAAGTCGGGCCTGATTGCCTGGGTACGTCGGCGAATCTATCGCACCTACGATGGCTTTGTCGTCCCGAACCAGGCGAGCGCGGAGTGGTCCGGCGCGCAGGCCGGCGATGCCAAGCCCTGCTTCCGGATTCCGAACGCGGTCGACGCCGCCTTCTATCGCCGTCCTTCGCCGACGGCGAGATCCGAAGCGCGTGCGCGTCTCGGCTTGCCTGCGCAGGGCAGGGTGCTGCTCCAGGTCGGCCTGCTGGCCTCCGCCAAAGGCGCGCCCGA
>RGES01000203.1 GCA_009917805.1 Verrucomicrobiota bacterium | reverse complement strand
GCTTCGGGCCGGAGGCGTCGGCGGTGATGAACGGCAGGTTGATGTCCACGGAGTTCGAGGACGAGAGGGCGATCTTGGCCTTCTCGGCTTCTTCCTTGAGGCGCTGGCGGGCCATGGCGTCCTTGGAGAGGTCGATGCCGGACTCGGTCTTGAAGCCGTCGATGAGCCACTGGATGATGCGCTCGTCCCAGTTGTCGCCGCCGAGCTCGGTGTCGCCGTTGGTCGCCTTCACTTCGAAGACGCCGCCGCCGATCTCGAGGACCGAGACGTCGAAGGTGCCGCCACCGAGGTCATAGACGGCGATCTTTTCGTCGCCCTTCTTGTCGAGGCCGTAGGCGAGGGAAGCCGCGGTGGGCTCGTTGACGATGCGGAGCACTTCGAGGCCCGCGATCGTGCCGGCGTCCTTGGTGGCCTGGCGCTGCGAGTCGTTGAAGTAGGCGGGGACGGTGATCACGGCCTGCGTGACCTTCTCGCCGAGGTAGGCTTCGGCGTCGGCCTTGAGCTTGGCGAGGACCTTGGCGGAGATTTCTTCCGGCGCGAACACGCGGGGCTTGCCGTCGACTTCGCATCGGGTTGGTGACGGCCTGGCGCTTGGCGGCCTGACCGACGAGGATGTCGCCGTTCTTGGTGAACGCGACGATGGAGGGCGTGGTGCGCGCGCCTTCCGAGTTGGAGATGACGACGGACTCGCCTGCTTCCAGGACGGCCATGCAGGAGTTGGTGGTGCCGAGGTCGATGCCGATGATTTTACTCATGTGTGTTTTTTGGTAGATGGGTGATGCCCCCTAAGTGGCAGGGCGTGTGCCAAGGGAAAAACCAGCTTTTGCTAAGGTTTTCAGAGGTCCGCCAGCGGATTGTCCCTGTCCCAATCGGGTCATGATGACAAAGTGTCCCACCAAAGGGCGTCCCATTGGCTTCGCCGTTGCCCTTCCCCACCCTGACCGCTATCTCAACCCTCCGATGTCGGCCCCCCTCGACCAGTCCGTCCGCCTCCGCCGCCTCCGTGCTTCGGCCGGCATCCGTGCCATGCTCGGCGAAACGGTCGTCGAACCCCGCCACCTGATCCAGCCGCTCTTCGTCACCGAAGGCGACGTCGCCGAGCCCGTCGGCTCCCTCCCGGGCGTCAGCCGCATCCCGCTCGCCCAGCTCGGTGCCAAGTGCGCCGAACTCCTCGCCCTCGGCATCCATGGCGTGGCTCTCTTCCCGAAGGTCGACCCGGCCCGCAAGACCGCCGAAGGCGCCGAAGCCCTCAACCCGTCGAACCTCGCCCTCCGCGCCATCCGCGAAGTGAAGGCGAAATCGCCCGGCACGGTGATCTTCGCCGACATCGCCCTAGACCCTTACACCACGCACGGCCACGACGGCATCCTCAACGCCGCCGGCACCGATGTGGACAACGACCGCACCGTCGAAGCGCTCGTGAAGATGTCGCTCTTCACCGCCCAGGCTGGCGCGGATTTCGTCGCGCCCTCCGACATGATGGACGGCCGCGTGAAGGCCATCCGCAAGGCCCTCGATGCTTCCGGCCACACCGGCACGGGCATCCTCGCCTACTCCGCCAAGTTCGCCTCCGCGTTCTACGGTCCGTTCCGCGACGCCGTCGGCAGCGCCCGCAAGGCCGGCGAAGCCCCGATCTCGAAGGCCACCTACCAGATGAATCCCGCCAATCGCCGCGAGGCCGCCCGTGAGGCGATCCTCGACGCCGAAGAAGGCGCCGACCTCCTGATGGTGAAGCCCGCCGGCGCGTACCTCGACATCATCCGCGACCTACGCGAGTCGACGAACCTGCCGATCGCCGCCTACCAGGTCTCGGGCGAATACGCCCAGCTGCACGCCGCCGCCGAGAAAGGCTGGCTCGACCTCCGCGCCACGCGCGACGAGTCGCTCCTCGCCATCCGCCGCGCCGGCGCCGACGTGATCCTCAGCTACTTCGCCGAGGCTTACGCCCGCGACTTCGCGGCGAAGAAGTAAGACGCCGCTTCGTCGGCGCCCGCATGGTCGCCGATGGGTGGGGCGGGGCTACGCCACGCCCGGGCACGTCGTAGCCGTGCCCCTACCTCGGTTCACCATGCGGCGAACCGGACGCAAAAAAGGCGCGGATCTCTCCGCGCCTTGATCTGACCGCCGACGCTTCCGCTTACAGGAAGAGCGGCTTGATGTGGCGATCGAAGAGGTTGCCGGTCACGTTGCGCGCGCAGGACTCGCGGCAGGCCTTGAGCTGCTCGAGGTAGCGCGGGCCCATCTTGGCGGCGACCTTGAAGCCGACGTGGATGAGCTGGCGGATGTTGGCGTTGTAGAGCGGGTTCTTCTGGTCGTGGCGCAGGGCGCCGACGAACTGCTCGCTGGTCCAGCCGTTGACGGCGGCGGCGGCGGGGAGCTTCGAACGGTCGATGTCGATGACGGTCGCGTAGGGCTGGCAGAGCTCGTCCATGTGCGACAGGGCTTCGGCGTAGATCTCCTTGGCGAGGGCCAGGCCGGCGCCGCCGGCTTCGGCGAGGCCGATGACTTCCTCGAGCCAGGTCGTGCCCGCGGTCTTCACGTGCACGCCGGCGCCATGCTTGGCGAGGGCGCGGCGGATGGCCGGGTAGATCGAGAACTTGTCGCTGCCGCTGTGCACGGAGAGCTTCAGGTTGGCCGGGAGGCCGTACTGCTTCACCGCATGGGCGATGACGCAGAGGTCGTCGTTGAACTCGCGCTCGAACTGGGCGAGGTCGCCGACGTAGTCGACGCCCTTGTTGAAACGGCCGGTGAACTTCGGGGCGATGGTCTGGATCGGCACGCCTTCGTCGGCGATGGCGGCGAGGATGACCAGGAGCTCGGGCGGGGTCTGCGGGCTGTCGGTCTCGTCCATCGAGATCTCGGGGACGAAGCGGCCCACGCCCTTGACCGAGGCGATGTGGCGGTAGACCTTGCCGGCTTCCTGCACGGCGAGGAGGAACTTGGCGGCCGTGCGCTCGACGTCGGCGCGGGTCGTGGTGATCGGGCGGTCGATGCCGGCAATGGTCAGCGTGCCGACGAGTTCGGGGTGACGGGCCACGAAGGCGGCCACCGCGGCGGGGTCGGCGGGCTGAGCGATGAAGTCGGCCACGTCGATGGTGAAGAAGTCGGAGACGCCGACGAAACGGTCGACGGTCTTCAGGCCGATGTGGTCGGCGTCGAGGAAGTAGGGAGCGGTCCAACCCAGCGCCTTGACGGCGGCGTCGGCCGCGGC
>RGES01000202.1 GCA_009917805.1 Verrucomicrobiota bacterium | reverse complement strand
CCGGTGTCGGCGACGACCTTGGTGTGTTGGCGAAGCTGTTCGAGTGCGTTCATGAGTGAAGGGTTCGGAGCGTGTTAAAGGGGGCGGGCTTGTCCAGCCCGACCCGAAAAAACGGGCGTCAGCGGGCCGCCCGGGCATCTCTCGCTTGTTTCGGAGGGCAGGGTGGTGCAGATTGCCCCATGCGAATCAAGGTCAAGCAGGCGCTCGCCGCCGAGCAGCCGCTCCAAGGGGTCACGGTTTCGGGCTGGGTCCGCACCCGTCGCGACGCCAAGGACTTCTCCTTCGTCGAGATCAACGACGGCTCGTGCTTCAAGAACCTCCAGGTGGTGGTGGACGCCGCCGCGCCTGGCGCCGAACACCTGAAGGAGGCTTTGACGGGATCTTCCGTCAGCGTGGACGGCGAGCTCGTCCCTTCGCCGGCCAAGGGTCAGAAATGGGAGCTCAAGGCTACGGCCTTCCGCTTGCTAGGCCGCGCGGACGAGACTTTCCCCCTCCAGAAGAAGGGGCACACCGTCGAGTTCCTCCGGACGATCCCGCATCTGCGGGCGCGGACCAACCGGCTTGGCTCGATGATGCGCGTGCGCAGCCGCATGGCCATGGCCGTGCATGAATTCTTCCAGCGGCGCGGTTTCGCCTACGTCCACACGCCGATCGTCACGGCCAGCGACTGCGAAGGCGCGGGCGAACTTTTCCGCGTCACCACCCTCGATCCCGTCGCGCCGCCGAAGACGCCGGAGGGCAAGGTCGACTGGAGCGCGGATTTCTTCGCGAAACAGTCGTACCTCACGGTGTCCGGCCAGCTCGAGGGCGAGACCCTCGCGTGCGCCTTGGGCGACGTCTATACGTTCGGACCTACGTTCCGGGCCGAGAACTCGCACACCAGCCGCCACGCCAGCGAGTTCTGGATGATCGAGCCGGAGATGGCCTTCTGCGACCTCGAAGGCGACATGCGCTGCGCCGAGGAACTCGTGAAACACCTCGTAAAGACGGCCCTCGAGCAGTGTTCCGAGGAGCTCGAGTTCTTCAACGCCTTCGTCGATAAGGGGCTGTTGGAGCGGCTGCGCTTCGTCGCGGAACGTCCTTTCGCGCGCGTTTCGTATACCGAGGCCGTCGAATTGCTCCTGAAGTCCGGACGTAAGTTCGAATACCCCGTCGTCTGGGGCGAGAACCTGCAGTCCGAGCACGAACGCTATCTCACCGAGGAGCACTTCAAGTGTCCCGTGACCGTGCACGACTACCCGAAAGCTGCGAAACCCTTCTACATGCGTCAGAACGACGACGGAAAGACCGTGGCCGCGATGGACGTGCTCGTGCCCGGCGTCGGCGAGATCGTCGGCGGCAGCCAGCGCGAAGAGCGACTGGATCGCTTGGTCGCGGCGATGCAGGCCCACGGCCTCGATCTGGCCGGCTACGGCTGGTATGTCGACACCCGTCGCTTCGGCTCGGTGCCGCACGCCGGCTTCGGCCTCGGCTTCGAGCGCCTGCTGATGTTCGTCACCGGCGAAGGCAATATCCGTGACGTGATCGCGTATCCGCGCACGCCCGGCCACGCCTGAGTTCGGTCAGCGGGCGTGGACCAGGTCGAGCAGGGCACGCGCCGTGGCGCAGTTGTGCCTGACCATCTGCTGGCTCGGGGCGGGCGTCGGCGATTTGGAGTCCTTGGCCGCGGGCGTGGGCGAAGTCGGAGCCGTGAAGACCGGGGAGGTCGAGGCGACCATCCCCACGGCGTTGCCGAAGGCGTCGAGGATCGGGCCGCCGCTGGAGCCGCGCGCATAGTCGGCCGTGATCTGCATGAACACGGCGCCGTTACGCTCCGGCTCGTTCATCTTGAAGTAGCGCGTGATGACGCCCTCGGAGAGGCAGCCGAAGGTGTTGGCCGGATGGCTGTAGCAGCGGATGGGCGTGCCGGCGGGCGCATCGTCGCGCAAAGGAAGGAAAGCCAGGTCCTTGGCGTCGACGCGGAGCAGGGCGACGTCGTGGGCCTTGTCCGTGGCGAGCACCTCAAGGACCGGGAAGAAGCGGCCGTCCGCGGTGAGCACGCCCATCGCTTCGCCGGTCGCGCCCGCGGCCACGTGATGGTTGGTGGCGATGACGCCATCCGCCGTGACCGCGAAGCCGCTGGCCAGCGTGTTATGCCACTTCGTGCACTTGTCGCATTTGTAGGCCGAGCCGATGAGCACGGAAGCCTGGGCGGCCCGGCGATAGAGTTCCGGGCCGTCGAGCGTCGGACCCTCGCCTCGCTTGGCGGCCAGACGCACGGCGTCGGTGCGCGAGCGTTTGCACTGTTCGAGCCGGTCCGCGCGGCCGAGCGGTCGTCCGCCTTTTTCGGCGAGCGCGGCGGTCGCCGCTTCGAGCTGCTGGAACACCTTGCGATCGTCGACGGCGCTGTCGACGTCGGCTCCGGGGATGACCGTGGCGCCGGCGAGGAAGGCGGCGAGCAGCGTGGGGAGAAGCATGCGGGGATTGAAGCGAAGCGCGCGGGCGTGACGAGACTATCGGAACGTATCCGCGGAGAACATACGCGTAGCCGGTGGCCGCGGCCCACGCGCACGAGGGACAGGGATCGGCGGCTATTTCGGTGCCGCAGGGAAGGGGAGCTTGGCCGGCGGAGGGGGCGGAGGGATGGTTTAAGGGTGCCTGGGAGGTCGCGGAATGAGGGCCAGGCGGGGCATCAGATAGTTAAAAACATGTAAAATAAGGTTAAACTCACCATAACTCATTGATTATCAATGTAGTCGTGGATGTGTGCCTCGTGTGAAAAAATGCAAAAATCCTCTTGAATCACGAGGCCGGATTCTCCAATCTGGAACTTCCCTTCTCTGACAGAAGGCTGTTCCTTGGATGTTTCGGTGATCGAGCCCGCTCTGCGCGTCAAAATGCAGAAACTCGAAAAAAGACGTTGACCAATACCTCAACGCCTTCACCGTCCGCCCTCCCTCCCCTTAACAGGAGGCCCCTTTCGGTTCTTTGAGAGTTCATTTTTTGTGCGACAATACGGCCTATCGTATTAGTCAAACCTTACACCTGGTGAACCCGGCGATAACTGATCGCGGGTTCTACCAAAATTAGAAAACGCGAATACATTTATCACCGGCGTATTCACTAGGAACTGAGATAATAAAAAATAGTTCGGATCCCAGGATCCGAACCTTCAAACGCCTGCTTCGGCAGGATTTTTGGAGAGTTTGATCCTGGCTCAGAGTGAACGCTGGCGGCGTGGTTAAGAC
>RGES01000201.1 GCA_009917805.1 Verrucomicrobiota bacterium | reverse complement strand
GCACGAAGAAAGGCACGCTCATCGCGGTCGCCGAAGGCCGGGACAAGTCGGGCGACCAGGCCGGCAACGACCTGGTGGTCTCCGTCTCGAAGGATGACGGCGTGACCTGGTCGCGCCCCCGCGTCGCCTACGAGCAAGGCAAGGACAGTTGCAACAACCCCTGCCTCGTCGAAGACGAACTCGTGGGCCGGGTGTTCCTCTTCTTCCAGACCTTCCCCGCCGGCAGCCGTGAGTTCGGCGGCCTGCCCGCCGGCAACGATCCGGCCGGCACCCGCATCCGCATCGTCGCGACGGACGACGAAGGCGAGACCTGGTCGCGCCCTTCGGACGTGACCGCCGACCTGAAGCCAGCGGAAGCGGTGACCACGGCCTCCGGGCCGGGCATCGGCATCAAGATGAAGCACCCGCTGCACGCGGGCCGGCTGGTCATCCCGTTCAACTCCCAGGATAAGAAGAAGAATTTCGTGAACTGGGTCGCCTACAGCGACGACGGCGGACGCACGTGGCACCGCGGCGCGAACGTCCCGCAGGAAGGCGGCCTCCAGCTCAACGAAGTACAGGTCGCCGAAGACCGTGACGGGACGCTCTACCTCAACTCTCGCCGCTGGAAGGGCGAGGCGACGCGCAAGGTCGCCTGGTCCAAGGACGGCGGCGCGACCTGGAGCCAGGCGGTCGACGACCCGACCCTGCCCGACCCGACCTGCCAAGGCTCGCTGCTTCGCATCGACCAAGGACCGACGACGCGCCTCTACTTCCTCAACCCCGCGGGCAAGGGCCGCAAGAACGGCACCTTGCGCGTGTCCTCGGACGGCGGACGCACCTGGTCGGCCTCACGCGAAGCCTTCCCGGGACCGTTCGCCTATAGCTCCATGGCGGCCCTGCCAGACGGTCGCATCGGCGTGCTGTATGAGCCGGCCGGCGACACCGTGATCAAGTTCCGCGCAGTCGATCCGCCCGGTCGCTGAGGCTCCGGCGAGATACTCCTTCACGTCCGCCTTCAGCAGGCTGCCGAAACTCAGCTGCCTCCCTTCCGAGGACATCACGACGGCCGGCACCGGCTTCCCGTTCACTTCGGTCCCATCGTAGGCGAGCTTGACCGCCACCTGCTCGCCGACGGCCAAGCTCCAAGTCCAGCCCACGAAAGGAAGCATACGCCAACGGACGACGACCCGATCGTCGGTCAGCGTGACCCGGTAGCGGGCCGCGGTAAGTGCGATGCCTGCCAGGAGAAAAGGCACGTAGCTTCCGACCAGCTGAGCGTAATCCCCCCAGGTCGGGTGCACCACCAATCGGCCGTTGATCCGTACGTTTCCCTTGATGGTAGCGAAAAGCAGGAAGCCGAAGATGACGTTCACGAAGACCAGCCAGACCCAACCGAACTTGCTGTTCAGACGAGCGCCGTAGGTCAGCCCTTGGAAGTCGGACTCGACGGAGACCTTAGGATGGCCGGCAGCGACCTGCGCCTCGGTCAAGACGGGCGCCTTCTGCCCTTCGCGTTCATGCTTCAGGCGTAGCCTGCCCTGCGCATGCAAGGCCATCAGCTTGTCCTGGAATCGCTCACGCAGACCCATGCGACGAAGCTAAGGCGACAGGCGGAGGGGGCAAGAGGCTAAACCCTGCCGGGCCGCTTCCCTGGAAAAGAGGAGGCGGACACGTCATGCCAACGCCGGCTTGAACCAAGGCGGATTCTGGCTGTCCATAAGACACCCCCATGCGAAACCTCCTCGCCCTGCTCCTCCTGCCTTTGGCCGTCTGGGCCGACGGCGCCAAGTATTCCGTCAGCTATCCCGCTTCGGACAAGCCCGGCGAACTGATCTTCGCCTCGACCTATAATCTCTGGCTGCCCGAAGGCGTGAAGACCGTACGTGGCATCATCGTGCACCAACACGGCTGCGGCACGGGCTCCAACAAAGGCGCCGTGACCGTCGCCGACGACCTGCACTGGCAGGCCCTCGCCCGCAAGTGGAACTGCGCGCTGCTCGGCCCGGTGATCGGCGAGCCCGAGAAGGCCAACTGCCGCATGTGGTGCGACCCGCGCAACGGTTCGGACAAGACTTACCTCCAGGCGCTCGCCGATCTCGCTAAGCAGACGGGCCACCCGGAGATCGCGACCGCTCCTTGGTGCCTCTGGGGTCACAGCGGCGGCGGCTTCTGGTCCAGCATCATGCAGGCGAAATACCCCGAGCGCATCGTCGCCATCTGGTTCCGCTCCGGCACGGCCTACTCGTACTGGCAGAAGCCGGAAGACCCGACGAAGGAACGCCAGATTCCGGAAGTCGTCCTGCCGCCCGAGGCCTACGAGATTCCGATGATGTCCAATCCGGGAATGAAGGAGAACGGCGACAAGCGCTTCAATACCGCCTGGACCGGCAATCTCGCGATGTTCAAAGCCTACCGTGCCAAGGGCGCGCCGATCGGCTTCGCGCCGGATCCGCTCACGTCGCACCAGACCGGTGATCAGCGCTACGCCGCCATCGCGTTCTTCGACGCCTGCCTCGAACTCCGCCTACCTGCATCCGGCAACAAGCTCCGCAAGATCGACCAGTCCAAGGGCTGGCTGTCGCCCCTGCTCGGCAACGAAGCCAAGCCCGCCGGCGAATACTCGGGCGACAAGGCCGAGTCCAACTGGCTGCCTAACGCGACCTTTGCCAAGGCTTGGACGGAATACGTGAAGACCGGCGCCACGAACGACACCACGCCGCCGCCCGCGCCCTTCAACATCGCGACCAAGGCCGTCGCCGACGGCGTCGAGCTGACCTGGGATGCGCACGCCGACTTCGAAAGCGGCCTCCGCCAGTTCCTGATCAGGAAGGACGGCCAGGTCGTCGGCCGCGTCCCGGAGAAGCTCGCCAACCCCTTCGGCCGTCCGCTCTTCCAAGGCATGAGCTACGGGGATACGCCCAACCAGCCGCTCGCCCAGATGCGCTTCGTCGACAAGGGTGCCAAACCCGGCGCGAAATACGAGGTCATCGCCGTGAACTCCGCCGGCCTCGAGTCGAAGTAATCTTCGCTCCAACCGGACAACAAAAAGGGCCGCCCATCGGGCGGCCCTTTGCTTTGCCTACGTCCGGGGATTATTCGCCCCAGGCGCAGGTGTTGCCGGCGTACTGGGCGCGATTGCCGAGTTCCTGCTCGATGCGGAGGAGCTGGTTGTACTTGGCGACGCGGTCGGAGCGGCAGAGGGAGCCGGTCTTGATCTGGCCGGCGTTGAGGCCGACGGCGATGTC
>RGES01000021.1 GCA_009917805.1 Verrucomicrobiota bacterium | reverse complement strand
GACCAGCCCGTCGAGGAGTACCGCATCGTGGCCGGTTCCGTCATCAACGTGAAGGACGGCAAGAAGGTCGCCAAGGGCGAGCCGATCGCCGCGTGGGACCCGAACTTCACCCCGATCCTCGCCAACCATGACGGCAAGGTCCGCCTCGTCGACATGATCTCCGGCGTGACCTTCACCGAAGAGCGCGACCCGTCGAACAACACGTTCTACAAGTCCGTCATCGAGCACTCCGACGAACAGAATCCCCAGATTCAGATCATCGGCGCCAACGGCAAGGAAGTCGGTTCCTTCTCGATCCCCGCCGGCGCCCGCGTCGAAGTGGACGAAGGCGACAAGGTCTCCCGCGGCTCCATCGTCGCCAAGATCCCCCGCCAGGCCGCCAAGACGCAGGACATCACCGCCGGCCTGCCGCGCATCTCCGAGCTCTTCGAGGCCCGTCCTCCGAAGGATGCCGCCGAGATCGCCAAGATCGACGGCACGGTCCGCTTCGAGCCTTCCATCCGCGGCAAGAAGCGCCTCGTCATCGCCGACTCCATCGGTCGCGAAGAGGAGCACCTCATCCCGCACGGCAAGCACATCATCGTCGCCGCCGGCGACAAGGTGAAGCAGGGCCAGGTCCTCACCGACGGCGCCGTCGACCCGCATGACATCCTCGACATCCTTGGCCAGTCCAAGGTGCAGGATTACCTCATCACCGAGATTCAGAAGGTGTACCGCACCCAGGGCGTCGTGATTAACGACAAGCACATCGAAATCATCGTCTCGCGCATGCTCCGCAAGGTCCGCATCACCGAGCCGGGCGACTCCGATTACCTCTGGGGCGAGCAGGTCGACCGCACTCTCCTCGCGGAGAACAACCGCTCCATCAACGAGCGCGGCGGTCAGATCGCCGAGTCCGAGCCGATCCTCCTTGGCATCACCAAGGCCTCCCTCGAGACCGAGTCCTTCATCTCGGCCGCCTCCTTCCAGGAGACGACCCGAGTCCTCACCGACGCCGCCACGATGGCCAAGCGCGACAACCTCACCGGCTTCAAGGAGAACGTGATCATGGGTCACCTCGTCCCCGCCGGCACGGGTCTGCCCGCCTACCGCCGCATCCGCGTCTTCCAGACCCCGACCCCGGCCTAAGCGGACCGTCGAGGATGGGAATCAGCCCCCGCCCGCAAGGGTGGGGGCTTTGTTTTTGGCGGGTCTGCGGGCGGTTTGGGGGTTGATACCCCCTCCGGTTTTGCCTATCTCTTGCTCAACCCCAAGCCACCCCCATGTCCCGCTTCCTCATCGCTGCCTCGGCCCTCACCGTTTCCGCCCTCGTCCAAGGCGCCAACTGGATCCCGACCTCGCCGCTCGTGCAGATCGGCAACGACTGCGATATCTACTTCGACGCCGCCGCCAGCCTCGAAGTCACCGACAACCTTTACTCCAGCGCGACCAAGACTTCCGCCACGAGCTGGATGGTCACCCCGGGCTTCCTCCTCGAGTACGGCAAGGACTCCGCGCTTTCCGCCACGATCTCGGCCAAGCGGACCTACGTCAATTTCACGGACAAGGCCTTGTCCGACCTGGAAGATTCCCGCGACGCCCTCACCGCTGGCATCCGTTTCGCCGACGGCGGCCCGCTCTCGCTCTCCGTCGATTCGTCCTACCGCGTGACCGCCCGTAACGACGACCTGCAGATGCAGGGCCTTGGCGGCATCCTGGGCGCGACCCTCGTCCGCCAGGCCAGCTACGCCCATTCGTTCCGCGCCGACTACAAGCTGACCGAGAAGCTGAGCGTCGGCCTGGGTTACTCGAACAGCTACAACCATTACCTCGATCCGGTGAAGACCGGCACCGCCGGCAGCTACGTGTACAACACCAACACGCTGACCGAGCTGAACACGAAGTCCATGCCGGTCAGCTTCGACTATCAGGCCTTCGAGAAGCTCGGCTTCGGTCTGGCCCTGCAGCATGACGTGACGGACTACTCCGCCGCCCCCTATTACAGCCAGGCGGGCACGCCTCGTCCGGCGCTCACCTACAAGCAGCTCGTGAAGGACTTCGCCGGCCTCACGGCCAAGGGTCAGCTCACCGAATCCGGCAAGCTCAACGGCAACATCCGCGTGGGTTACTCGCAGTACCACTACGATAGCGCCGCCAACGACTCGGACCTGTCCTACTCGATCAACCTCAGCCACTCGCTCACCGAGCGCCTCAGCCACTCGCTGACGCTTTCCCGCGACGTCACGGCCTCCTCGACCAACAGCCAGATGGCTTCGAAGAACTACACCTACGGCGTGGCTTACAACGCCTCCGAGGACCTCAACTTCAACCTCTCGGCCACCAAGAGCGACGTCCACGCCAGCACCAGCCAGGTCGACACCTACGTCTACACCCTCGGCACGGATTACAAGTACTCGAAGCACCTGAGCTTCCAGGCCAGCTACAGCCTGAACGACTCCACCTCCTCCGTCGCGTCCTCGACCTACACCTCGAACACCTTCACGCTCTCGGCGGCCTTCCGCTACTGAGCGGGAAGCGGCCCCGTCCATGCGGAGACTTCTGCTGGCTTTGGCCATGGGGCTGCTCCTGTCAGGCTGCCAAGCCATCTCCCGGGGGCTAGCCGACCACTGGTGGCCGATGTAGGCACGGTGGGCTCGCCTGTGACCGGTTGACCTCGTGCCGCCCTTGCTTAACTTTACTTCCATGACCCAAGTCCTTTCTCGTCTCCTGGGACTCTGTTGCTTCGCGTTCGTCCTCGTCGCCTGCTCCGCCTCGTCGCCGGCTCCGGTCACTTCCGCCGCCTTCGAGCCCGAGAACGTCCTGACGTTGGGCCGAGGCGCCTCCGATCCCTCCGCGACGCCCGCTCCCGCCGCGGCCCCGGCTGCGCCGGTCTCCGCTGAAGTCGCCGTCGCCGGCGCTCCGGTCGCCGCGTCCGCGGCTCCGGCCGCCGTGCCTGCCGATTATGTCGTCGCGACGCCGACGACCCAGGCCGACCCCGCCGGCAGCCAGAACAGCTACCGCCTGCGCCCCCGCGACTTCATCCGCGTCCTGGTCATCAATGAGCCCGACACCCAGATCGAACGTCGCATCAACTCCGACGGCACGGTCGACATTCCTTTCCTCAAGAAGTTGGTGCCGGTCGCCGGCCTTACGCTGACGCAGGCGCAGGTCGAACTCTCGAACCAGTTCCGGGTCTACTTCAAGAAGCCTCAGGTCACGATCTCGATCGTCACCTACGCCGAGCGGCGCGTGTACGTCTCCGGCTACGTCGGCAAGCCCGGCCCGGTCTCCATTCCGCCCGAAGAGACCCTCACCCTCGGACGCGCTCTTTCCATGGCCGGCGGGGTGCTGCCGCGCGGCAACCGTTCCGACGTCACGATCAAGCGTAACCGCGACGGCTCGCCGCTGGTCATCTCCAAGGACGTCCGCCGCATCGACGACGGCGACGAGCCGGACTTCATCCTGGAGGACGAAGACCAGATCTACGTCCGCGACAGCCGCATCTGATCCCTTCCATGGCCACTCCGGAACCTTCCTCTGACAACCGCCCGCCCGAGCCCGCTCGCGGCGCCAACCGCGGTTATGGTTCCTACGGCGGTTACGGCCAAGGCTACGGCGCCTACGGCGCGGGCTACGGGGCCTACGGCGCCTATAACCGCGGCGGAGCAGGGGAGGGCAATCCGATCCAGAACTACCTGCTGATGCTCAAGGAGCGTTACTGGTGGATCCTGCTGTCGACGTTGGTCTTCCTCACGCTGGCCCTGCTCAACACGTATAACACCGTCCCGGAATACCGCGCCACCGGCCGCCTCCGCGTCTTCCGCCTCGCCCCGACGATCAACGGCGGCTCTTCCGCCGCCGACGACAACTTCAAGATCGTCTCGAACGACGACTTCTTCACCGCCGTCGAGGCGATGCGCAGCGCCAACATCATCGAAGGCGTCTCGAAGCGGCTCACCTCCGCCGAACTCAGCGAGGTCCTGAAGCCCTACCAGGCCGGCAACATCTTCTCCGGTCCGCTGACTCCGCAGGAAGTCTTCGCCAAGCAGCGCGGCATCAACCCCCAGCGACAGACGCTGGTGATCAACGTCGACTTCACCCACCCGAACCGCGACCTCGCCCGCCAGGTCGCCCGACTGTTCTGCGAGTCGATCAAGAAGTTCAGCGAGGACGACCGCCTGATGGTCACCAATCCGCTCGTCGAGAAGGCGCGCATCGAGATCGAGACGCTCGAGGACAAGGTCCGCCGTCTCTACGAGCAGAAGAACGACCTCATCAAGAACCAGAAGCTGCTCTCCATCGCGAAGGACACCAACACCCTCACCACGGAGCGCTCCGTGCTCGTCAAGGACCGCGAGGAGACCCGCAAGCAGATCGACGAGAACGAGATCCTGGTCTCGGTCATCGCCAGCTACGAGAAGGAGAGCCGTCCCCTCGGCGATATCCCGCAGATCCGCGCCGACAGCGACGTCGCCGCCGCGCAGACGGCCATCAGCGCCTCCAAGATCCGCATCAGCCAGATGACGGAGACCTACACGGATCAGCACCCGAAGCTCGTCGCCGAGCGTGAAGCCCTCAAGCAGCTGGAGAAGCAGCTTCAGGATGCCATCGTCCAGGCCATCAAGTCCCGCCGCAGCGCCCTCGAGAACGCCAAGGCCCGCCATGAGGCGATCCTGCGGAACCTCGCCGCCAAGGAAGAGGAGATCTCGAAGCTGCAGGCCGCCAACGTCGAGCTCGAACGCGTCGACAAGGACGTCAAGTCCAGCGAGGAATTCCTCGGCCGCATGAAGCTCAGCTACGAGGAGGCCAAGCTTCGCTCCTCCACCTCGGGCACGAGCACCTCGATCAGCATCCTCGACGCTCCTTCCGTCTCGGACAAGCCGATCAACAAGAACTACTATTTCAACGCCCTCGTCGGCGTCGGCTCCGGCATGCTCTTCGGCATCGTGCTCATCGTCGTCATCGGCACCTTGGACGACCGCATCAAGTCGGCCAAGGACGTCGAAGGTTCCCTGGGCCTGCCCCTGATCGGCACCGTCCCGCGCGTCGCCAACACCTCCGGCCCGTCCCGCGCCTTGCTCGCCCGCCAGGACAAGGACCGTATCGCCACCGAAGCGGTCCGCTCCATCTACTCCGCGCTCAAGGTCAATCCGGCCGTCTCGAAGGCCCGCGTCTTCCTCGTCACCTCCACGCGCCCGAGCGAAGGCAAGACGTTCGTCGCGACGAACCTGGCGCTGATCTTCGCCCAGCATTCCGAACGTGTGCTCGTCATCGACGCCGACCTTCGTCTCCCGAACGTGGGCCCGTCCCTCGGCTTCACCGGCGACGGCGGCCTGAGCAAGTGGTTCAACTCCGAAATGACCCTCGACGAGGCGATCGTCCATGACGTCGCCCCCGGGTTGGACGTGCTGCCGGTCGGCCTGAGCTGCAAGAATCCCACGCAGGTGATCAACAACCCGAAGTTCCTCGCGATGATCGAAGGCCTGCGGGAGCGCTACGACCGCATCTTCATCGACTCGCCGCCCATCGGCGCCGTGTCCGACGCCCTCCACCTGCTGCCGAAGGTCGACGGCGTCCTCTACGTCGTCCGTTACAACACCGTCAACCTGCGCAACGCGACCTCCTGCCTCGCCCGCCTGCGCGAGGCCCAGGCCCCGCTGCTCGGCGTCATCCTCAACGCGATGTCGCTGCGCATGGCCTCGGCCTATACGGACACCTACGATTCCTCCTATCGCAAATATTACGTCGACGAACCCCGCGGCTCGTCCGCTTCCGATTCGACGAAGCCCTGATTTCCCCATGCGCCCGCTCCTCCTGCTCCTGTCCGCGCTCGCCTTCGTCGGCTGTCAGAACGTGCCGATCACCGGCCGTTCCCAGTTCATCCTCGTCGACGAATCGGAAGTCGCCTCGCTGTCCGCCGCCGAATTCTCGAAGATGAAGAAGCTGCCCGGCGACAAGCGCCTGGCCAAGGTCAAGGAGATCGGCCTGAAGATCGTCGCCGCCGCCCGTCGCGACGACAAGGCCGGCGTCCTGCCGCCCTCCTCGAAGTGGGAGTTCGCCATCATCGACGACAAGTCGCCCAACGCCTTCGCGATGCCCGGCGGCAAGATCGGCTTCAACTCGGGCATGTTCCAGTATGCGCCGACGGACGACGACATCGCGGTGATCCTCGGCCACGAGGTCTCCCACGTCATCTGCCGCCATGGCTCCGAGCGCGTCTCCCAGGCGATGGGCGTCGCGATCGCCGCCGCCGTCGCCGACGAGGCCACCAAGAATTCTTCGAGCAAGACCCGCTCCACCTGGATGGCCGCCGTGGGCATCGGCGCCCAGTACGGCATCCTGCTGCCGTTCAGCCGCGGCCACGAATCCGAAGCCGACCATCTCGGCCTGCTGTTCATGGCCCGCGCGGGATACGACCCCGCGGCGGCGCCGCTTTTCTGGGAACGTTTCTCCAAGATCGGCGGCACCCGTCCTCCCGAATTCCTTTCGACGCACCCGGCCGACAGCACCCGCGTGAAGCAGCTGCAGGGCTGGCTTCCCGAGGCCCGCGCGCAGATGCCTAAGAAGCCGTAAGGCGGCTCAGCGGCGCGTCGGGACGAGCGGGCAGGTGAGGTAGACGCCCTTCGGGTCGTTCAGGGCGCGGACCGCGCGCAGCCACCTGGCGTTGGCCTTGAGGAAATCCTTGGCCGGGTCGGCCGAAGCCTTGGCGAACACGGGGGAGTCGTTGTCGCCGTCGGACAGGAGCTGCTGCAGGAAGTTCTCGCGACCGGAATGCAGGGCCGGCACCTGGATCAGCTCGATCTCTTCGGCCTTGGCGAGCTGCTTCGCCTCCTGGATCGCGTCGCGCAGGCCGCCCAGCTTGTCGACCAGCTGCAGGCCGCGCGCGTCTTCGCCCAGCCACACCCGACCTTGGGCGATCTCGTGCACGCCGTCGCGCTTCAGGCCGCGTCCTTCGGCGACGATGCGGAGGAAGTCCTCGTACACGCCGTCGACCGAGGTCTGCACGATCGCCAGTTCCTCGGGGGTGGCGGCGCGATGCTCGGCGAGGAGGTCGGCGTAGCGGGCCGTCTTCACGCCGTCCGTGCCCAGCTGCACCTTCTTGGCGAGCTCGTCGTAATTGAAGTGGAGCCCGAAGACGCCGATCGACCCGGTGATGGTGGAAGGGTCCGCCATGATGAGGTTCGCCTTGGCCGAGATATAGTAGCCGCCGCTGGCCGCCACGTCGCCCATCGACACGACGACAGGGATGCCTTGCGCCTTGAGCAGGCCGACCTCGCGCGCGACGACGTCGCTGGCGAAGGCCGAGCCTCCCGGGCTGTTCACGCGGAGCACCACCGCCTTGAGGCGTTTGTCGCCGCGCAGCACGCGCAGGTCATGGGCCAGGCGGTCGCCGCCGACGTCGCCCGGCGAACCCCAGCCGTCGACGATCTCGCCCTCGGCGTACACGACCGCGATCCTGGCGCCGCTGCGCGGCAAGGTCACCTTGCTGGCGTAGCGATGCAGGTTCACCTGCAGGAAGGAAGTCCCCGATTCGTCCGCGCCCGCGCCCGCGCCGTCGGCGCCGGCGGAGCGGACCTGCTTCACGAGCTCGTCGCGGTGCATGGCCTTGTCCGCCAGCTTCAGGCTCACGGCCTTCCGGGCGTCGTAGATTCCGGCCGCATTGACGATCTTCGAGAGGCTGGGGGCCGGGATGCCGCGGGATTTCGCGACGTCTCCCAGGACGCGCTTCCAGATCCCGCCCATGAGGGCTTCCGACTGCTCGCGCGCGGGCTCGCTCATGACGCCGCCGAGGTAGGGCTCCACCGCGGACTTATATTTTCCGACCTTCGTCACCTGGACGCCGATGCCCAGCAGCTTCAGCGACTCGCCGAAGTACATGTTGTACGAGGCGAGGCCCTTGAATTCCAGTTCGCCCGCGGAGTGGACGTAGACCTTGCTCGCCACGCTGGAGAGGTAATATTCCCCCTGGCTGCCGTTCTCGATCCAGGCGATCACCGGCTTGCCGCTGGCCTTGAACGCGGCGATCGCCTTGCGGATCTCGGCCTTCTGCGTCAAGCCGGCGGAGAGCGGCCCGCTCAGCAGGATGCCGGCGATGTTGCGGTCCTTGGCGGCGAGGTCGATGGCTTCCAGCGCGCGGTAGAGGTCGAGCTGCGGGCCGCCTTCGCCCAGGAGGATCGACTCGAATCCGGGTGCGCCGTGCTCGGGCGTGTCGTTGATCGTCAGGCCGCCGCCGATCACGAGCATGGTCTTCGGCTTGACGGAGACCGTCGCGCCTGACGGGTGGCTGCCCGCCGAGCTCGCGAGCGAGACGATGAGCACGATCAGCGCGAAGCCGCCCAAGGCGAGGGCGAGGAAGGTGCCGAGCGCGGAGGCGAACACGGACTTGAAGAAATCTTTCATGGCTGGGAGGAAAGGGTGCGGGGGTGTCATCGGAATGATGCTTTCGTGACTTCTTTTCGCCAACCAAAAGCTCATTTTTGACATCCTCTTTCCGCTCGATGCCGCCCGTCTCAGGGGCTAGTTTCGGGGCATGTCAGAGCTCATGTCCTCGGCCGGCGCCGCCACCTCCCGCAAGGCCTTGGCCATCAACCTCGACCGGTCGGCCTACGGGGCCTTCGCCGAGATCGGGGCCGGGCAGGAGGTGGTCCGCCACTTCTTCAAGGCCGGCGGAGCTTCGGGCACGGTCGCCAAGAGCATTTCGGCCTACGACATGCGCGTCAGCGACGCGATCTACGGCCACCCGCAGCGCTATGTCTCCCGCCAGCGCCTCGAACAGATGCTCGACCACGAGTACGGCCTCCTGGTCGACCGGCTGAAGGCCGAGCGCGGCCCGGTGACTCGTTTCTTCGCCTTCGCCGACACGGTGGCGACCACGCCGCATGACGGCAAGGGGCAGGGCCATTCCTGGATCGGGATCCGCTTCCAGGACCAGCCGCAGGCCGAGCCGAGCGAAGTCATCCTCCACCTCCGCCTCTGGGACAAGGATGCCGGCCGCCAGCAGGACGCCCTTGGCGCGGTCGGCGTCAACCTCATCCACGCCGCCCTCAACACACGCGACAGCGTCGACAATTTCCTCAACGCCTTGGTCGACGAAGTCGGCGCCGGGCGCGTCGAGGTCGAATTCGCCCATTTCAGCGGGCCCGCCTTCGGCGCCTTCGATAATCGCGCCGCGGCCCTCCGCCTCGTCCGCCTCGGCCTGACCGACGCGGTGCTCTTCGGCCCGGAAGGCGACCCGCAGGTGCCCAGCGAATACTTCTACAAGCGTTCCGTGCTGGTCGCCCGCGGCACCTTCCGCCCGGTCTCGATCGTCAACGAAGACATGCTGGCCTGCGCCCTGCGCGCCTTGCCCGAGGGGGGCAGGGACGTGATCCCGTTGTTCGAGATGTGCATCGGCTCCGACCCGCACCCCGAGTCCGAACTCATCGACCGCATCCGTCTCGTCGGCGCGATGCAGCATCCGCTCCTTGTCACGCGTCATCGCGGCTGGTACCGCCTGCCGGCTTATTTCCGCCTGCACACCACGGGCAGCATCACGCTCGTCGCCGGCATGAACAACCTCGTCGACCTGTTCAATCCCGAGCACTACTCGCATCTCGAAGGGGGCGTCCTGGAGTCCTGCGGCCGCCTCTTCAAGGACGGTGTCCGCGTCATGGTCTACCCGATGCGCGGCGACCAGCTCCGTCGCCTGATCCTCGATCCGGTCGCCTGCAAGGTCTGCTTCCCGGAGAGCTATAGCATCGCCGAAGACTCGGTCATCACGGCTTCGGACATCCAGATGCGCCCTTCGGTGGCCGGCCTTTTCCAGCACCTCCTGAACAACGGCTTCCTGGTGCCGATCACCGGCGCCGACCCTCAGGCGATGGCCTGCCAGCCGCGCACCTTGGCCGACCGTATCCGCAAGAACGAAGGCGGCTGGGAAAAAGAAGTGCCTCCCTCGGTTGCGGTCGCGATCCGGAGCCTCAAGTTGTGGGCTAGGTAGCCCCATGCCCGTCACCTCCCTTCCTCCGGCCCAAGACACCGAGCTCTCGCTCTCCGTCGAGCGCGCCTACCGCGAATCGCTCGTGACCGACCGCCTCGGCGCGATCTGGTCGCTCATCATGGCGAAATGCTTCCTGGCGCAGTGGGCGATCCTGGCTTTCGCGATCCCGGTCAGCGGGCCGCTCTACATCTGGACGCTCACGCTGGTCATGGCGGTCGTCGCCTCGGCGTATTACCTGCACGCCCACCGCGTCAGGCTCTACCTGCTGCCGACGCACTTCCGGGTGAACGCCGCCGTGCTCGCGGGCCTCGTGGTGGCGTTAGGCTTCGTCGCTTACGCTTATTTCGCGCTGGGCCTGCTGTCCGCGCCGCTCGCCGCCTCCTTGGCCGCGGTGCTGCTGGGTTCGTGGTCCCTCGCCCGGGCGGCCTTGCGCCGCGCCTGGCCGCCCTTGTTCGGCGCCTTCCTCTGGTGGGGGCTGGCCGCCACGGCCCTGCGCGCCCCGGCCGACCAGGCGTTGCTCTGGCTCGGGCTGGGCCTGCTGTGCGCGCAGGCGCTGCCGGGCTTCGCGGTCGCGGCCCGGGCGTCCCGTCGTCGCGTCTGATCAGGCCGAGGCCTTGCCGCCCGCGCTGTTCATGAGGTGCGTCATGAAGCGCTTCATGGCCGGCGTCAGGACGCGGCCCTTGCGGTGCAGGATGGCCAGCGGACGCGCCACGCGGCGGTCGCGCAGGCGGAGCATGACAAGCGTGCCTTGCTCGACCTCCTGACGGATGGTGCCTTCGGGGACGAGCGCCACGCCGGCGTCGACTTCCACCGCGCGCTTGAGCGTCTCGATGTTGTCGAACTCCATCGAAGGTTCGAGCTCGATGCGCTGCTCGCGGAAGAACTGGTCCAGCGCCTTGCGCGTCGGGATGTCCTGGTCGAAGCCGATGAACTTGCCGCCTTGCAGGTCGGCGAGGTCGATCTCCTTCTTCGCCGCGAGCTTGTGCTTGGGCGAGCAGATGGCGACGAGCTGGTCTTCCATGAGGGGGATGATCTCGACCTGGCGGGTCTTCTGGGGGAAGGCGACGAGGCCGAAGTCGACGGCGTTCGAGATGACGTCCTCGTAGACGAGGTTCGAGCGGCGGTATTCGACGCGCACGTTGACGTGCGGGAATTCCTGCATGAACGACTTCACGTGCGGCGGCAGCTCGTGGAGGCCGATCGAGACGATGGTCGAGATGTGGACGGTGCCGCTGACGACCTTGCGCATCTCCTGCATCTCGCTGCCGACCTGTTCGTAGCGGTTGAGGATGTCCTTGGCGGCCTCGTAGAGGCTCCGGCCTTCGCGCGTGAGCCGGAACTGCTTCTGGCTGCGGTCGACGATGAGGACGTTGAAATGCTTTTCCATCGAGCGCAGCTGCTGGCTGACGGCCGACTGGGTGATGGCGTTGAGCTTGGCGGCCTTGGAGAAGCTTTCGTTGTCCACCAGGTCGCGGAAGATCTTCAGGTTCTCGATATGCATGGGAAGGAAAAGACCCCATGATTAATGAATCTAATGGGAAAGGGCTTCAAGTGTAGAACTGCTAATCCTAGGGCCAGGGCCCGTCCGGCGGGCCTGGGGCGCCCCGCTGGTTGACTCCCCGCCCGTTCTCCCTCCCTCTGGTGCCAATGGTCTCCTCCGACCAGTTTAAGGCCCATTGCGAGGGGGTGCTGGCCCGCATCCAGGTCGCCTGTGCCCGGGTCGGTCGCGACCCGGCCACCGTCCGCCTCCTGCCGGTCACGAAGACCCACCCGGTCGAGGCCGCTTTGCTGGCCTATGGCTACGGGCTGAGGGCCGTCGGCGAGAACCGTGTCCAGGAAGCCGCCCAGAAGCGCCCCTTGGCCCCGGCCGACCTCCGCTGGGAGCTCATCGGCCACCTGCAGTCCAACAAGGCGAAGCAGGCCTTGCAGGCCTTTGACGTGATCCAGAGCGTGGACTCCCCGGAACTGGCCACCCGCCTCGGTCGGCTCGCCGGCGAGATGGGCCTGCGCCGCGAGGTCCTGCTCCAGGTCAACTCGGGCGACGATCCGGCGAAGTTCGGCTGCGACCTGGCGGAGGCGCCGCGACTCCTTGAGGCCGCCTTGGCCCAGCCGGCCCTCGTGGTGAAGGGGCTGATGGCCATCGCGCCGCTCTCCGACGACCCCGCCGTCGCCGACCGCACCTTCGCCGAGCTGCGCCTCTGCCGCGATGCCTTGGCCGCCCGCTTCGGCGTCGCGCTCCCGGAATTGTCGATGGGGATGAGCGGAGACCTTGAATCCGCCGTCTCCGCAGGTTCTACTTGTGTCCGTGTCGGCTCCGCTTTGTTCGGCAGCCGGCCTTCCGCATGATCCGCCGCCTCCAAATCCGCGACCTCGCCCTGATGGATCGCGCCGAGCTCGAACTGGGTCCGGGCTTCACGGTGGTCACGGGCGAGACCGGCGCCGGCAAGTCCGTGCTGCTCGGCGCGCTGTCGCTCCTCGCGGGCAACCGCGCCCCGAAGACGATCGTCCGCAAGGGCGCCGAGGAATGCTCGGTCGTGGCCGAACTCGAGATCGACGGCGACAAGCGCTTCGACGAAGCGCTTAAAGCCCTCGACCTGCCGGAGTGCGACGACGGCCTGCTCATCCTGAAGCGCTCGGTCCACGCCTCCAAGGCGGGCCGTATCTCCATCAACGGCGGCTCGGCCACGCTGACCCAGCTCCAGCAGCTCGGCGAACTGTGGATCGATTTCCACGGACCGGGCGAACCGCAGAAGCTGATGCGCGCGGAGACCCAGCTGGAGATGCTCGACCTGCACGCCGGTTTGGCCCCCGCGCTGACGACCTACCGAGTCGGCTGGCGCCTCCGCAACGAGCTGCTCCGCGAAGCCGCCGAAGCCGCCACGGCCGAACGACTCTCCGAAGACGAAGAAGCTTTCCTGCGTTCTCAGCTCGAGAAGCTGGATTCGCTGGATCTGTCCGAAGAGGCCATCGCGAAGCTCGAACGCGACCATGCCCGCTCCTCCCGCGCCCAGGAGCTTGCGACCTTGCTCGGCCAGCTCGAAGCCGGCCTGGGTTCCGACGGTCTTGGCGAAGTGCTCCCGAAGCTCCTCAAGGCCGGCGATGACGTCGCCCGTATCGACGCCGACGCCGCATCGCTCCGTGACCGCCTCAACTCGCTCGCCGCCGAAGCCGAAGACATCCGCGCCGATTTCGCGCGCCTGGGCCGCGGGCTTTCCTCCGATGACGAGTCGGCCGCCGAACTCGACGGCAAGATGAACCTCTGGCTGGAGTTCCGTCGTAAGTACGGACCCGGTGCCGAAGCCGTCCGCGAAAAGCGCGAAGCGCTCCGTCGCCGTCTGTCATCGCAAGGCGACGTCGAAGCCCGCGTGGCCAAGCTGAAGGCCGAAGCCGCGAAGGTGGAGAAGGATCTCCGCAAGCAGGCCGACGTCCTCCGCGCCGCCCGCACGAAGGCCGCGGACAAGCTCGCCGCCTCCGCCAAGAAGATGCTCGGCTCCCTGGGCTTCAAGAAGGCCGACCTGCGTATCGAGGTCGCGGTCGCCGAACTCGGCCCGCATGGCGCCGACGCCGTCCGCTTCCTGTTCTGCCCGAACGCCGGTCAGGACCTCCTGCCGCTCGACCAGATCGCGTCCAGCGGCGAAGCCGCCCGCGTGATGCTCGCCTTGAAGACCGTCCTGGCCGCCGTCGACCGCACCCCGGTGCTGGTCTTCGACGAAGTCGACGCCAACGTGGGCGGTGAGATCGGCGCCCAGGTGGGCCGCGAACTCGCCGCGCTCGGCAAGGGGCATCAGGTCTTCTGCGTGACCCACCTTCCGCAGGTCGCCGCGCTCGGGCACGCCCATCTCGTGGTGACCAAGACGCAGGACGACAAGTCGACGACGGTCGAGATCGCCCCGGTGCACGGCAAGCGCAAGGATCGCGAGTCCGAGCTGGCCCGCATGCTGGGCGACCGCGCCAGCAAGGTCGCGCTCTCGCACGCCCGCGAGCTGCTCGACGGCGCGAAGTAAGCTCAGGCTTTCTTCACGAACCGATCCAGGCGCAGGCGCTGGATCATGCGTAGGCCGATCGCGGCCGCCC
>RGES01000003.1 GCA_009917805.1 Verrucomicrobiota bacterium | reverse complement strand
TCCCAGCCTAGGCTGGGACGCTCGGTGAACAGAAGCGCCCGGAGGCGCCGTTCACTTGCGGAGGTTGAGCTTGGCCAGGAGCGCGTTGTAGCGGTCCAGGTCAGTCGACTTCAGGTACGCGAGGAGCTTGCGACGACGGTTCGTCAGCATGATCAGGCCGCGACGGGAGTGGAAATCCTTGCGGTGGGTGCGCAGGTGCTCGGTCAGGTGCGTGACGCGGGCGGAGATGAGGGCGACCTGGACTTCAGGGGAGCCGGTATCCTTGGCATCCTGCTGGTGCTTCTTGATGACTTCGGACTTATTGACGGACATGGTGGTGGTTAGTTTTGGGTTGATGATGGCCGACCTGGGAGAAATTCCCGAAAGCCCCGCCGTTTGGCCGGACTCTCCGTCTGGAATAGGCTTTCGCCTACCGACCAGCGTGAGAAGGGCTCCGCCCCTCTCCCTAACGAAGTTGACCCATGGAAATGACGGACCGGAAGGGGGTTAGCAAGAAGGAACTACCCCTCCCTCCCCCGCCCTAGATAGGAAATATAAGCCTGTTTTCCGTCAGTTAGGCAGGTCGAGCCAGTAGACGTCTTCCTGATTCCGCCGGATCGCCGGAAAATGCCAGCCGCGCGGCTCGGGGATGATCTCGGAAAGGTCGAAGACCTGGACCGACTTCGGCAGCGGCTCGAAGAGCAAGGTGAACCGATACGGGCGGCCGTAAGGTACCATCGTCCAATGCGGATAGAGCGAAATGTTCTCGAAGCCGATCATCGAGCTGGTGTGGGTCGAATCGCGATCCAGCAAGAAGGTGCTCTGCCAGATGCGGAGGGAATCGGCGTAGTCAGGCGCGCACCGCACATGGACGACGACGGGATCCAGCGGACGGACTTCCGCCGCGATCTCGACGTCAGGAAGGATGGTCGGCGCGGGCGACTGGGGAGACGGGCTCATCGGTGCCTCCATGATACCCCGGAGCGCAAGGACGGCAAGGCGCGGCCGATTAGTCCGTTGACTCCCCCGCCCTGCCAGAGCGTCATAGCGGGCATGGAATCAGGCTCCGAAGACCAACCCCGCCTCACCGGCGCCGAACGCGGCAAGCTGCGCAGCCTCGCCCAGACCCTCGACCCGAAGGTGTTCGTCGGCAAGGCCGGCGTGAACGCGGGCATCGCCAACCTCCTCGAAGAAGCCTTCCGCAACGCCGACCTGGTCAAGGTCCGCTTCACCGCCGAACGCGAAGAGATGGACAAGCAGGCCCAGGAACTGGCCAAGCTGACCGAAAGCGAAGTGATCGGCAGCGTCGGCCGTACGGCGACGTTCTTCAAGCTCGGCGCCGACGCCGAATAGACGATGGAAGCCTCGCTGTTTCAGTCACGGCACGAGGCGTTCATCCAGCAGGCGGAGGCTTCGCTCCGCCGCCTGACGCCGGTCGCCACGGCCCGCCCCGCCCGCCTGCATGCGGCGATGCGCCATTCGCTCGAAGCCGGCGGCAAGCGCCTGCGTCCCGTGCTCTGCCTCGCCTCCGCCGCGGCCTTCGCGCCCCAGGCCGACGCCACCCACGCCGCGACCGCGCTGGAGTGCGTCCACACCTATTCGCTGATCCATGACGACCTGCCGTGCATGGACAACGCGGACCTCCGCCGCGGACGTCCCTCGTGCCACAAGGCCTTCGACGAGGCCACCGCCCTGCTGGCGGGCGACGCCCTGCAGCCGCTGGCCTTCGAACTCCTCGCCACCGGCTACGCCGCGAACCCGACCCTCGCCACCGCCCTCGTGCGCGAACTCGCCGTGACGGCCGGCTCGACGCTGCTCGTCGGCGGGCAGACGGAAGACATGGGCGGACTCGCCGCCGGCGCGTCGGACGACCGCCTGGAATTCATCCTGCTCGGCAAGACGGCCGCGATGCTGAGCGCCTCGTTCGCGATGGGGGCGCTCATCGGCGGAGCCTCCGCCGCCGACGTCGAACATTTCCGCCGCGCCGGCCGCGCCGCCGGCATCGCGTTCCAGCTCGTCGACGACCTGCTGGACCTGACCGCCGACGCCGCCCAGCTGGGCAAGCCCGTCGGTGCCGACGCGCAGAACGGCAAGTTCACCTACGCCGGATTGCACGGCGTCGACGCGGCCAAGCGGCGCATCGACGCGCTCACCGGCGAGGCCATCGGCCACCTGCAGGCGACGCGAGGCGACACCGCCTTCCTCGTCGAACTGGTGCGCCGGATGTCCGCCCGCCGCACCTGATCAGTCGTCGAGCCGACGGCCGCCCGAGGGCAGCTGGTCGGAGAGGAACGCGTAGTAGGTGCCGATCCACAGGCGCCAGGCGAACGCATGGATGAGCGGCGGCACGAGGAAGATCGCCGCGACCGCGAGGCGAATGGACCAGTCGGCGCCGATCCAACCCAGCCGATGAGCCAGCAGGACCAAAGGCAGCACGCCGAAGGCCGTGAGCCCGTAGTTCCAGACGATCGCGCCGAGGAAGAAGCCCTCCTTGCGACGGAGCGTCATGCCGCAGCCCGCGCAGGTCGCCGGCGTATCCCAAAGGCGGGCCAGCCAGCCCGTCCGGTCGGAGTCGCCCCGGATCGGCGCGCCGCAGTCGGGGCAACGGCCGCAGGCCGACTTCCAGAAGATGTCCGCGCGAAACTTCATCTCGCCTGACTATCCGCCAAGGCCATGCACGCAAGCCAAGCAAAAGGCCGGCCACCTTGCGGCAGCCGGCCTTGGAAACCGATTCCGTCGGAACTTATTCGGCGGCGGTCTCACCCACCTGGAAGCGGGTGAAGCGGACGATCGAGACTTCCTCGCCCACCTTGGTCTTGGCGGCGGCGATGAGGGCCTGGATCTTCTGCTCCGGGTCGCGGAAGTAAGCCTGCTCGAGGAGACAGGAGTCGGCGAAGAACTTGTCCACGCGGCCCGAGACGATCTTCTCCATGTTGGAGAGCTGGCCCTTCTTGCGGCCTTCGGCGGCGATGACCTGCTTCTCGCCCACGGCGATACGCTTCTCGAGCTCGGCGATGGCTTCGGCGTCGTTCGCGGCCTTCTGCTCGACGAGCTGGCCCTTGTAGTCCTCGACGATGCGCTTGGCCTCGTCGATGGCCTTGTCGGCCTCGGACTTGGTGAACTCGGCGGCGATCTCGCGCTCCTTGGCGACGACGTCGGCGGAGACGTCTTCGCGGCGGACGAAACGGGCGTTGTTGGCGACGACCTGCATCGCGAGCTGGCGGGCCAGTTCGGCGACTTCCGGGTTGGCGGCGGCGGCCTGGGTCTTGAGGCCCAGTTCGAGGAGGACGGCGATCTTGGCGCCGGTGTGGACGTAGGCGGAGACGCGGCCCACGCCGGTGGCTTCGAACTTCAGGACGCGGGAGACCTTGAGGTTCTCGCCGATCTTGAGGACCTGGTCGTTGAGGTAGTCGTTCACCTTGCGGGATTTGTCCGCATGGTAAGGCTGCTCGAGGAGACCGTCGGCGCCATGCGCGGCGGCCTGGCCCACGAGTTCCTTGGCGAGGGCGACGAAGGCCTCGTTCTTGGCGACGAAGTCGGTTTCGCAGTTCAGCTCGAGGAGGGTCGCGGTGCGTCCGTCGGCGGAGACGTTGACGGCGAGGATGCCCTCGCTCGCCTTACGGTCGGCCTTCTTGTTGCGGGTCGCGACGCCCTTGATGCGGAGGATTTCGACGGCCTTCTCCATGTCGCCGTTGGCCTCGGTCAGGGCCTTCTTGCAATCCATCAGACCCGCGCCGGTTCGCTGGCGCAGATCGTTGACCGTCTGGGCGGTGATAGCGGACATGGTCGGATTACTTGGACTTGCGAGGAGCGGGGCGCTTGGCCGGAGCGGCGCCTTCGACGGCGTCGGAACCTTCGTTGGCCTTCAGGAGCTCTTCCGAGATCTGCACTTCGGGCTGGACGGATTCGCCGGCGTCCTGACGGGAGACCGGGGTGACGGTCTTGCGGTCCTGGGAGACGACCTTGCGGCGGGAGAGACCGTTCTGGACGGCCTGGGTCAGGACTTCGACGACCAGTCGGATGGACTTGGCGGCGTCGTCATTGCCCGGGACGGGGAACTTGAGGAGGGTCGGGTCGGAGTTCGAGTCGCAAAGGCCGATCACGGGGATGCCGAGACGGACGGCTTCGTTGACGGCGATTTCTTCGAGCTTGGTGTCGACGACGATCATCGCGGCCGGGAGGTCGCGGTATTCGAGGAGGCCTTCGAAGTTACGGGCCATGCGCGACATCTCGCGCTTCACGGCGGCGGCTTCCTTCTTGTGCATCTTGGCGAGGGAACCGTCCTGCTCCATGCGGAGGTAGGTGCGGTACTTGTCGAGGGAGCGCTTGATGGTCGCGAAGTTGGTGAGCGTACCGCCGAGCCAGCGGTTCACGGCGAAGGGCATGCCGGTCGACTTGGCGGCCTGGCGCACGACTTCCTGCGCCTGCGGCTTGGTGGCGACGAAGAGCACTTCCTTGCCCTTGGCGGCGGTTTCCTCGACGAAGGCGGCGGCGGCGGCGAGGCACGCGTGCGTCTTCTCAAGGTCGATGATCGAAACACCGTTGCGGTGATCGAAGATGTACGGACGGCTGCGGGGATTCCAGCGACGGGTCTGGTGTCCGAAGTGGACGCCGGCATCGAGGAGGTCTTTGACTGTGATGTTCATGGTTTTTGGCTCCGTATCCCTTTTCCTGCAGAAGGAGGGGACATTGGATCAGGTAGGACTGACTGGGTTTTGGGTTTTATGTCCGAGGCGATCTGCGGTCGCTTCAAACGGTGGAAAGTGGGTTCAAACACCCCTGCCCGCCCGGTGCAAGCGGGAAAATCAGCCCAAAGGGGCTCCTTTGGAACTGACAGACCACCCCGCCCTCCGCACGGTCGGCGCATCGCGATGTCTTGGGCCTACCGGATAATCTTCCCGCTGCTGCTGATCCCGGCCCTCCCGTACTATATCTGGCGCATGCTCCGCCGAGGGGGCTATGGCACGGGATTCAGCCAAAGATTGGGCTTTTTTCCTGAAGTAGGCCCTAAGACCCCAGGAAAACGTCGTTATTGGATTCAAGCGGTCTCGGTGGGCGAAATGGAAGCCATTGGCCCCCTGCTCCGCCAGCTCAAGGCGACCGGCACCGCCGAGATCATCCTGACGACCACCACCAGCACGGGCTACCGACTGGCCCATGAACGTTACGCGGACGTCGCCGACCGCATCGGCATCTTTCCGACCGACCTCTGGCCATGCAGCGCCCTCGCCTGGAGCCGCATCCGACCGGACGCCGTGATCCTCGTCGAAGGCGAGATCTGGCCCGAGCACCTGGCCCAAGCCCGCGCCCGCGGCGTCCCGGCCTACCTGGTCAACGGACGCATCTCCGACAGGTCCTTCGCGCGCCACCTTCGCTTCCGAGGCTTCTCCGCGCACGTGCTCGGCCACTTCCGGAAGATCGCCGCCGGCAGCGCCGAGGATGTACGCCGCTTCCACGAGCTCGGCTTCGCCGCCACGCTCACGGGCAACATCAAGTTCGACGTCGCGAGCGACGCGCCGATGCCCGCCGCCGAACGGGCGCAGCTCCGGGCCGAGCTCGGCTTCGGCGCCGACCCGCGCACGGTCGTGCTGCTCGGTTCCTCCACGTGGAAAGGCGAAGAGACGCTGCTCATCCGCTGCGTGCGCGACCTGCGCGATGCCGGCAAGGACGTGCGCCTCCTGCTGGTCCCGCGCCACTCCGAACGCCGCGCCGAAGTCGCCGCCGAAGCCAGCGCCAGCGGGCTCGCCTGGCACCAACGCTCGACCGGCGGGACCGTCGCGCCCGCCGGCACGATCATCCATCTCGCCGACACCACCGGCGAACTCCGTCGCCTCACCCGCGCGGCCGACCTGGCCTTCTGCGGCAAGAGCCTGCCGCCCCACGAAGGCGGCCAGACACCGGTCGAGTGCGCCGCCGCCGGCGTCGCCATCCTCTACGGTCCGCGCATGTCCAACTTCCGCGACATCTGCCGCGGGCTCGAACAGGCCGAGGCGGCCCTCCGTACGGACGATGCCGACGCCCTCGGCCTCAAGGTCGCGCTGCTCTGCGCCGACGCGGCTCGGCGCGCCGAGATGGGACGCAACGGCGCGACGTGGCACCAGGGCAACCGCGGCGCGACCGAACGCACGCTGGCCTGGCTGCAGGCCGATCAGTCGGCCCGATAAGCCTCGCGCAGACGGCGCGCTTCGTCGCGCAGTTCGCCGCCGAGGATGATCTCGCGGGCCCGCTTGGCTCCCGCGGCCGGGTCCGTCGCCTTGCCCGCGACCCACAGCGAGGCGCCGGCGCTGAGGCAGAGCGTATCCATGAGCCCGTCCGAGACCCCGCCCACGAGCAGGTCGCTGAACATCGCGATGTTCTCTTCGGGCGTGCCGCCGCGCAGGTCGGCGACCGCGCAGGCCTTGAAACCGAAATCGCCGGGCAGCCAGACGGCGTCGACCGAGGCGAGTTCGCCGCAGCCGCGCACGCGCACCTCGCCGGCCGTGGTGATCTCGTCCATGCCGCCGCCCGCGCGCGAATGCGTGACGAGGCCGCGCTTGACGCCGAGTTCGCCGAGCGTGGCCGCGAGCGGCTCGACCCAACGTTCGTCATAGACGCCGACGACCATGTGCGCCGGCCTGGCGGGATTGATCAGCGGACCGAGGACGTTGAACACGGTCTTGGTGCCGCTCTCCGCGATCTTCTTGCGCACGCCGAGGACGGCCTTGAAGGCCGGATGGAAAGCCGGCGCGTAAAGGTAGCAGAAGTTCGCCTGCGCCAGGCCGCGCAGCAGCTGCGCATCCGTGGCCTCGAGGGTCACGCCGAGTCCGGCGAGGAAATCCGCGCTGCCCGACTTCGAGGTGATCGAACGGTTGCCGTGCTTGAGCACCGGCACGCCGGCGGCGGCCACGATGAGCGAGCTGGCCGAAGAGATGTTGAAGCTGCCGGAGCGGTCGCCGCCCGTCCCCACGATGTCGATGCCCTTGGCCGGCCAGTCGCCGAAATCGACGCGGCGCGCGAGCGCGCGGTACGTCTTGGCGAAGCCGGTGACTTCGGCGGCGGTCTCGCCCTTGAGCGCCAACGCGAGCAGGAAGGCTTCCTTGACGGCGTCGGCGACCTGCGCGTCCGCCATCGCCGACGCCGCCGCGGCGGCTTCGTCCGGAGCGAGGTCGCGTCCGGCCGTCAGCGCGGCGGTCAAGGCGGGAAGGTCCGGAGCCATGCCGGATTAGCCACGTTCAGGGCGTTCGGGACAAGGGCATTTTCGCCACAAGGGGTTTGCAACGGGGGAAAAGCACCCAATGATGGACCCTATGGACGATGGCGACCACCCCCAGGGCGACTTCGACGGATCCGGCAACGCCTCTTGGGGCGAAGCCGACTGGGCCGGCTACCTCCAGCGCAACGACCTCGAGGTCGGACGCTTCCTTTCCTATTACACCGAGGTCAAGGACCTGCCCGACCGACTCGATGTCAGCGCCCGCCGCATGGGCTGGGAAAACGCCGACTGGGCCCCGGGCGACAGTCCCGAGGAAGTGAACGACGCGGACGAAGAGAGTCCCGACCTCCCCTACTGCATCCACCAGCACCCGGTGTACGTCGTGGCCCGCGCGCTCTGCCTGCAGCTCACGCATTCCTTCCATCGCCTCTGCGTCGCCGCCGGCCCGCAGATCACCGCGGTCGATTCGGCCAACATCATGCTCTCCTTCTGGGACGCGCAGCACCAGATGGTCATGGCGATCAACGCCACCGACACCGGCGACCTGCCGCTCGCGCTCGTGCACATGAAGCGCGCCCTGGCCGCGATCAACTATTCGATCGGCCTCACCGCCGGCATCCCCAGCGGAGCGCGCCTGTCCGCCGCCGAAGCTGCGCAGGACATCGAGTCGACGCTGTTCGACCTCCGCGAGGTCTGCCTCCGCGTGATGGCCGACTGCCGCTGGGACGGGAAGAAGAAGTAAGGCCTCAGGCCTCGCCCTTCTTGTCCTTGGCCATGAACTCGATCAGGCGGTCGCTGAATTCCTTGGCGGAATCGTGCCCCATGCCGCGGAGCGCCTGCACCATCGCGGCGACCTCGACGAGGCGGGCCATGTCGCGACCGGGGCGGACAGGGATCGTCATATGCGGCACCTTGCGGCCGAGGATCTCGAAGGTCTCGACCTCGAGACCGGAGCGCTCCTCGTCCATGCCCGGCTGCCAGAGCACGAACGTGACCACGAGGTCGACGCGCTTCTCGCGGCGGACGGAACGGATGCCGAAGATGGAGGCGACGTTGATGATGCCGATGCCACGGCACTCCATGTAGCCGCGGTTGAGCTCCTTGGAGGTGCCCTGCAGCTCGCGGTCGCCGATCAGGGTGACGATGACGTAATCGTCGGCGACGAGGGAATGGCCGCGCTCGATCAGCGCCAGGGCGCACTCGCTCTTGCCGACGCCGGAAGCGCCGCGGAGCAGCACGCCGACGCCCTTGATGTCGACCAAGGTGGCGTGGAGGTTGGTGCGCGGCGCGAACTTCTCTTCCAGCAGCACGGTGGCTTCGGCCGAGAAGTCCTTGGACTTGAGCTGCGTGCGGATCAGCGGGACGCGATGGCGGTCGGCGATACGCAGCAGCAGGTCGTCGACGGGCAGGCCGCGCGAGACGACCACGGCGGGGATCTTCTTGAAGAAGACGTCGTTGAGGAGCTTCTCGCGGAGCGGGGCGGTCTGGTCGGAAAGGTAGGCCATCTCGCCCGCGCCGAAGAGCTGCAGGCGCTTGTAGGCGAACTCCTTGAAGTAGCCCGTGACCGCCAAGGCGGGACGATTGAGCGACTTCTCGGCGATCATGTTGTCGAGGCCCTGCTCGCCGGCGAGGAGCTCCATCTGGAGCATGTCCTTGAAGGATTCGAAGAACTCGCGGACGGAGACGGATTCCGGGCGGGTGTCGGGAGCGGGGTCGGACATGGCGTCAGAGTTTGAAGCTTTCGCCGAGGTAGTGGCGGCGGCTCTCGGGATTATTGACGATCTCGGAGGGAGTGCCAGACACAAGCACGCGCCCCTGGTGGATCAGGTAGGCCCGGTCCACGATCGAAAGGGTCTCGCGGACGTTATGGTCGGTGATCAGGATGCCGATGCCGCGGGCCTTGAGCTTCCGGATGATGGACTGCACCTCGGCCACCGAGATCGGATCCACCCCGCTGAACGGCTCATCCATGAGCAGGAAACGCGGGTTGGTCGCCAGGGCGCGGGCGATCTCGAGGCGACGGCGTTCGCCGCCGGAAAGCGTGAAGGCGGGCTGACGGGCCAGCTTCTCGAGCCCCAGTTCGGTGAGCTGCTGCGCGGCCCGGTCGCGGCGTTCGCGTTCGTTGAGGTCGAGGGTCTCGACGACGGCCATGACGTTCTCCCACACGGTGAGCTTGCGGAAGATCGAAGCCTCCTGCGGAAGATAGCCGACGCCGTTGCGGGCGCGCTGCCACATCGGCAAGCCGGTGACGTTGCGGCCATCGAGGAAGACGCGTCCGTGGGTGGCCGGGATGAGCCCGACGACCATGTAGAAAGTGGTCGTCTTGCCGGCGCCGTTGGGGCCGAGCAGACCGACGATCTCGCCCGCCTGCAGGGAGAGGCTGACGTCCTGGACCGCGACCTTGGCGTCATAATGCTTGGCCAAGGCCTGCGCCCGGATGACGCCCTTCTCACTCGTTTCGGCCATGTTTATAGGAGGAAGCGGTCAGCGTCCGTTGTCGAGGTTTTTGACCTCGGGCAAGGTGAAGTCGCGGCCGAGGAAGATCTTCGGGCGGACGACCTGCCCGGGATTGGCGTCGTCGGGCGCGGAGTCCATCCGCCAGGCGCGGGTCCGGGTATCGTAGGTGACTTCCTTGGCGGGGACGCCTTCGTTGCCGAGCCGGTCGACGATGCGCGCGTCGCCGACGAGACGGGCGCTGCCTTTCTCGGGCTGCATCTCCAGCGTGCGTCCTTTGGCCGTCGTCCCGGCCGCGACCACGACCACGTTGCCGCGGCCGACGACCTGACGGGCCACGAGATGACCGGCCTTGTCCGGGACCGCCATGCCTTCGAGCAGGTCGCAGGTGGCGTCGGTGCCATCGGAGTCCATCGCCACGGAGCCGCGGAGGAAGAACTTCGTGAGCTCCGGGGTCGTGAGCACCTCATGCGCGTCGGCGACGAACTCGACGTTCTTGCCGCCGGTCGCGGTCAGGAAAAGATGCGGACGCGTCGCCCCGGCGCCGCCGGAAAGGGTCAGCAAGCGGGGCCGTCCGACCAACGCGTCCTTGGTGAGCACTTCCTCGATCTGGACGGCCGGCGTCAGGTCGACGCGTTCGGCGGCGCAACGGAGGCCGGGCTGGGCATAACGGACGTGCCCGGACAGGATCGCCTTGTTGAGCTCATACTCCGAGGCCTTCTTCGGCTTGGGCGTGGCGAACGCCACCATCTGGTCCGACTCCGTGGTGACCGTGCCGGCGACATAACGGACCGCGCCCATCATCTCGACCTGCATGGCGCCGTCTTCGGTGACGACCACGACCTGGTTGGCTTCGGCCAGACCCGGCGCCACGCCGACCTCGCCGGCCGGCAGCCGGATGGCCGCGCGGACGCCGGGGCCGGAGCGGATCTCGATGCGGTCCTTGAGCGCATCGGTCCGGATGGAGAAGCCGGCCGCCTCCAGCCCGCGGGCTTCGCGGATGCGCGGGAGCTGCTCCAGGTCGAGGACCCGCTTCGCGCGATCCCATCGGGCTTTGCCGGCTTCGAAATGATTGCCTTCGAGGCGACCCTTCACGGCGCCCTCGGCCACGAGCAGGCTCGCCCCGTCGCGGCCCTCCGAGGCGACGAGCCGTTGGGCGGTGAGATTGGACTGGGCGGAGAGGAACGAGGCGTTGTCCTGCACTTCGACCTGCGAGTTGCCCGTGGCGGCCTCGCGGCGGATCGTGACGAGTTCGCCCGCCAGGTCGGCCGGCTCCTGCTGCTTCCGCTGCAGATGGAGCTTCACCTGCTTGCCGTCGCCGGCGAAGAGCTGCGTCAGGCCGAGCTTGGGCTGATGGCGAAGTCGCTGCGCAGCGGCCTTCACTTCCGGCTCCTCGAGTTCGACATGGCCGATGAGTTCGGCGGATTCGTCCTTCGGATCGAAGGTCGCGCTGTCGCCGCGCAGGGTCTGCTTGTCCAGCACGCGGACCACGCGGCCGGAGGCGACGACGGAGCGGCAGGTGGCGTCGCCTCCGGGGCCGTCGCTGACCAGGCATTCCAGCTTTTCACAGGTGGTCCGTTCGCCGAAACGTTCGGCGACCACGCCGCCTTGGAAGACCATCAGGGTGCCGCCTTCCACGGGCGAGGCATCCATGCGGGGCGCGCGCAATCGCAGGCGTCGGGACAGCGGCTTGGCGAGGTCGAGTTCGGCGACGACGTCGGCGAGGATCGCGAAACTGTCGCCCTTGGGCGTCGAGCGCCAGCTCCAGCCCTTGCCGGTCAGGTTGAAGGCCGGGGAAGAAGATTGCACGACGCCGCTGCCTTGCGCGGCGCGACGCGCCGGGACCATCGTGCCGTTGGGGCTCGTGAACACGGCCCAGGGCTTGCCGCCGCGGAGCGACTGCACCTTGATGACCTCCATGTCCCACACGCCCGCTTCGGCGGTCGGGCGCATGAACTTCGCGGTGGCTTCCCAGACCTTCTCCGCCTTCTCGTCTTCGGAGAAACCGGCGAAGGAGCCGCCGACCACCTGACGGAAAGAAACGTCTTTCTGCTGCGCCATGGCTCCCGCGGCCAGGAAGAGGCAGAGAAGAAAGGCTCGCATGGCGTTATGACATCCAGCGGCGAGGGCTAATCAAGCGATTATGCCTTCGGAGCCCGCGGAAACGGCCGATCGGAGACGAAGGCAGGCATGTCCGCCGACGCCAGGACTTCGCCGACGGCGAGCGGATAACCCGCCAGGAACTCCGCGGCGGGAAGCATCTTGCCTCCAGGACGTTGCAGCTGCGTGACGACCAGCAGGCCTTGGCCGCAGGCGATCTTCACGCCGCCACGGTCGGCGGAAACGATCGTGCCGGGCGCGACGGGCGCGGCGGTTTCCTCGGCCGTCGCGGCGCCGACCTTGATGAGCGCGGCACGATGCTCGAAGGTGGAACCCGGCCAACCCTCGACGGAAAGGATGCGCTGGCGGAGCACCGCGGCCGGCTGACGGAAATCCAACGGAGCGTCGGCGCGCGTCAGGCGGCGCGCGTAGGTGACCTTCGTCTCGTCCTGCGGCACCGCGACGGAGGTCGCGGCGAGCACCGCGGGCAAAGCAGAGGCGGCCAGTTCGCCGGCGATCAAGCCAAGACGAGCACGGAGCGCCGCCCTGCCCTCGCCGGCGCGAAGCGAGGTCCGTGCCGCGGCGTGGATGGGGCCGGCATCGAGCTTGCGGACGACCTGCTGCAGCGAGACGCCGGTCTCGGCGAGGCCGAGCGCCAGCGCGCCTTCGACGGGCGTGGCCCCGCGGAGCGCGGGCAGCAGCGAACCGTGGAAATTGACGAAGCCCAGACGGGTGGCCGCGAGGAAGTCTTCCTTCAGCAGCTGGCCGTAGGCCATCACCACGCCGAGGTCGGCCTGCAGCGCGACGAGCTGCGCCGCATCGGCGGCCTCGAGTCTTTCCGGCTGCAGGAGGGTCAGGCCTTCGGCGCGGGCCCAGGCGGCGACGGGATTCGGGCGGACCTCCTGGCCGCGGCCGGCCGGCCGATCCGGTTGCGAATACACCGCCACCACCTCGGTGTCGGGCAAGGCGCGGGCCGCGGCGAAAGCCGGGAGCGCGATCTCATCCGAACCGAGCAGGACCAGTCTCCGCGGCATGCGTTACTTGCGGGCCTGGCGCGCGGCGCGTCCCTTCAGCGAGCGCGGCTTATCCCAGCGGGTGAAGGATTTCTTGCGGACCGGCGCGTTCTTGCTGCGCGGGTTCTTGGACTTGCCGAGGCGCGGACCGGACGGACCGACGGCCTTCTTGGGGGTCACCTCGAGGACGGCCTTGCCGGGCACCTTGGCGAGCGGCTTGCGGGGCGCGCCCTCTTCGGCCATCGGAGCACCCGGCGCGGAACCGGGGCCGCCGGCGCGACGACCGGTCTGCTTGGGCTTGCCGACGATATCCAGGAAGAGCGGCACGCCCGCGAGGTCGAAGCTCTCGTGCACGCCTTTCACCAGGAAGCGCTGGTAGGCGTCCTCGAGGCGTTCCTCGGAATTGCAGAAGAGGCGGAAACGGATCGGACGCTTGGAGACCTGCGTCACGTAGTAGCACTTGAAGCGCTTGCCGGAGACCATGCGGGGCGGGCGCTTGATCATCAGGTCCTGGATGACGCGGTTGAGGCGGCCGGTCGAGATGGCGGTGCCGGCGCGGACGAAGACGCCTTCGGCGGCGTCGAGCATGTCCTCGGCGCGCAGGCCGGTCTGGGCGGAGACGAACAGGATCGGCGGCTCGGGCAGGAAGAAGAGCTCGCGGCGGATGGCCGAGCGGAACTTCGCGCGGAACTCCTCCTCGTCCTCGAAACCGTCGATGTTCTTCTCGCGGAAGGCTTTCTTCGCGAGGTCCCACTTGTTGACGACGATGACGAGGCCGCAACCGAGCAATGCGAGTTCGCCCGCCAGCTGCTTGTCGATACGCGTCACGCCCTGGCCCGCGTCGAGCACGAGGAAGACCACGTCGGTCTCGGCCAGGATCTCGTCGGAACGGACCTGCGAATAGAAATCGAGGGTGTCGCGCTTGTTGGCGGTGCGACGACCCGCGGTGTCGACGAGCGAGAACTTCGCCTGCGAGCCGTCGGCCTTGGTGCGGGAAAGCCCGGCGCGGACAGGGTCGCGGGTGGTGCCGGCGACTTCGCTGACGATGAGGCGGGAGGCGCCGAGGAGGCGGTTGCCGAGCGAGCTCTTGCCGACGTTCGGACGACCGGCGAGGGCCAGCCGGATCGGGCGAGGACCCTCTTCGCGCGGGGTCGTCGGCTCGGGCCCGAGCTGCCTGATGATCAGCGCCTGCAGCTGCGGGATGCCGCGGCCGTGCTCGGCGGAGATGAGGAGAGGCTCGCCGAAACCGAGGGCGAAGAACTCGGACATCAGTCCGTCGCGTTCTTCGGTGTCGGCCTTGTTGGCGACCACGATGACCTTCTTGCCGGCCTGACGGAGCTTGACGGCGACCTCCAGGTCGAGGGCGGCGCACCCTTCGGAAGCGTCGACCACGAGGAGCACCAAGGCGGCGGCCGCGAGGGCGAAGTCGACCTGCTCCTCCACGGCGTCGGCGATGAGCTTCGGCGTGAGCTCGGCGCGATAGAGGCCGATGCCGCCGGTATCCATCAGCGTGTAGCGGCCTTCGAAGACGTCGGACGTGATGAGGTCGCGCGTGACGCCCGGCTGGTCGTGCACGATCGAGATGCGGCGGCCCACCAGACGGTTGAAAAGGCGGCTCTTGCCGACGTTGGGACGGCCCACGATGGCTACCGCGCGGGAAATTTCAGTGTTCCGTTCCATGGGACGACAGTCGGGGCTACCTGCCCGCCTAGCAAGCAAGGATGCGTCAGCGACGCGGGAGGGTGTCCAGGAAGCGGGCGATACGCTCGCCGGCCTCATGGATCTTCTCGTAACTGGTCGAGAACGAAGCCCGGCAGAAGCCGGCGCCGGCCGCGCCGAAGGCCGTGCCCGGGACCATGGCCACCTTCTGCTGTTCGAGGAGCTTCTGGGCGAAGGTCATCGAGTCCATGCCGGTCGAAGTGATGTCGGGGAAGGCGTAGAAGGCGCCGCGCGGCAGGTGGCACCTCAGGCCGAGCTCGTTGAAACGGCGGACGATGAAGTCGCGGCGTTCGCGATACTTGTCGCGCATGTGGAGCATCGAATCACGGCCGTTACGGAGCGCCTCGACGGCGGCTTCCTGGCTCATGATGGGCGCACACATGATGCCGTACTGGTGGACCTTGAGCATGCCGTCGATGACGGCGGCAGGGCCGCAGGCGTAGCCGATGCGGAAGCCGGTCATCGCGAAAGCCTTCGAGAAGCCATGCAGGAAGACCGTGCGTTCGCGCATGCCGGGCAGCGAAGCGATCGAGACGTGGTCGCCTTCGAACGTGAGCTCGGAGTAGATCTCGTCGGAAGCGACCAGGAGGTCCTTCTCGATCGCGAACTTGGCGATGGCCTCGAGCTTGGCGCGGTCGGCGGTGCCGCCGGTGGGATTCGTCGGGAAATTCAGGACGAGCAGCTTGCAGCCGGGCTGCCAGGCGGCGCGCAGGGCGGCCGGGTCGAGCGCGAACTGGTCGGCCGAGACGGTGCGGATCGGGATGGCTTCGGCGTGGCAGAGCGCGACGCTCGGCGCGTAGCTCACGTAGCAGGGCTCGTGGTAGAGCACCTTGTCGCCGGGGTTCAGCGTCGCGCGCAGGAGGATGTCGAGGGCTTCGGAGACGCCGATGGTGCCGAGGATCTCGGTCTCCGGGTCATACTCCGGACCATAGTGCTTGGCGACGTAACGGGAGACCTCCTCGCGGAACTGCTGGGTCCCGCGGTTATCCGTGTAGGAAGTGCGCCCCTTCTCCAGGGAAGAGATCGCGGCCTCGCGGATATGGTAGGGCGTGACGAAGTCGGGCTCGCCGATGCCCAAGGACACGGCGTCCTTCATCTTGGACACGATGGCGAAGAAGTCACGGATGCCCGACTTGGGCAAGGTCGCGACATGTCGCGCCACGAAACGGCCGGAAGAATCCATTTTCAGGAACGGCTCAGGGGCTGACCGAGGGCTGGTCGCGACGGGAACCTTCGGCTTCGACGATGAAGCCTTCCTTCTTGTAGGCGCGGAGGAAGAAGTGCGTCGAGGTGCCCTGCACGCCGTCGATGCGGGCGAGGCGCTCATGGACGAAGCCCGCCACCTTGTACAGGTTGTCGGCCGTGACGACGACGAGGAGGTCGTAGCCGCCGGACATCAGGTAGCAGCTCTCCACCTGTTCGAAGCTGGAGATGCGTTCGGCGATGCCGTCGAAGCCGCCGACGCCTTCGGTGCGGATCTTGATCTCGATGACCGCGCGGACGCGGTGCTCGGACTCGTAGCTCGGGTTCAGCACCGGGCGCATGCCCAGCAGGACGCCCTGCTTGCGCAAGGCTGCGAGCTCACGGTCCACGGCTTCGGCGCCGAGGCCGAGGATCTTGCCGATCTGGGCGGTGTCGAGGGCTTCCCCGTCGAGGATGAGCTTGAGTACGGAGTTCATGGCGGAAAATCAGGACTGCTTGACCGCGCGGCGGGCGCGGACGGCGGCGGCGAGGCCGTCGAGGACGGGGACGGTCTCCTGGAAGGAGATGCAGGCGTCGGTGATGCTGCAGCCGTAGGTGGAGGCGTCCTTGCCCTTCCAATCCTGGCGGCCTTCGACGAGGTGGCTTTCGATCATCACGCCGGCGATCACGCGCGAACCCGCGGCGACCTGGGCGGCGATGTCCGCGGCGACGAGCGGCTGGCGGCGATGGTCCTTCGAGCTGTTGCCGTGGGAGCAATCGATGACGAGACGGGAGGAGAGGCCGGCCTTCTGGATGCGGGCCGCGGCGTCGGTGACGAACTCGGCGCCGTAGTTCGGGCCGGTGCGGGAACCGCCGCGCAGGATGATGTGGGCGTCGGGGTTGCCCGAGGTCTGGAAGATGGCGACGATGCCTTCCTTCGTGACGGACGGGAACCAGTGGGACGAACGGGCCGAGAGGCACGCGTCGACGGCGACCTGGATCGAACCGTCGGTGCCGTTCTTGAAACCGACCGGCATCGAGAGGCCGGAGGCGAGCTCGCGGTGGATCTGGCTCTCGGTCGTGCGGGCGCCGATGGCGCCATAGGAGACGAGGTCGGCCACGTACTGGGGCGTGATCGGGTCGAGGAACTCGGTGGCGGCCGGGAGGCCCATCTCGGCGATCTGCGCGAGGAGGCCGCGGGCGAGACGGAGTCCGTCGTTGATGCGGAACGAGCCGTCGACCTGCGGGTCGTTGATCAGGCCCTTCCAACCGACGGTGGTGCGGGGCTTCTCGAAATAGACGCGCATGACGACCAGGAGGTCGGCGGCATGCTTCTGGGCTTCCTTCTGCAGGAGGGCGGAGTACTCCAAGGCGGCCTTGGTGTCATGGACCGAGCAGGGTCCGACGATGACCATCAGACGGTCATCCTGGCCGGAAATGACCTTGGCGGCGTCCTTGCGGGCGTTCGTCACGACCTCGGTGGCCTTCTCGGACGCAGGGAGATCCTGGAGCACGAGGGCGGGAGTCAGCAGGGGGTGCTGGCTGCGAATGCGAAGATCGTCCGTATTGTGGTACATCGGGTGAAGGGCCTTTCCCTTTGGGAAAAGGGGGTAAATGAAGGGGTCTGGAGGCCCGGTGTCAATGACGCGTCCCTTGTTGACGCGAGGGGCTTTCAGTATCAAAAGTGTCTCAAATCGGCATGCCCAAGCCTCTTGCCAGTGAATCGCCGGAGCAATCCGGAGCCTTCCGGGCCTTCATCGCCCAGAAAGGCCTGCGCGCGACCCGTCAACGCATGGCGGTCTTCGAGGCCGCCCGCACCATCCAAGGCCATTACACCGCCGAGGACCTGCTCAAGAAGGCCCGCTCCCTCGACCGCAGCGTCTCCCGCGCCACGATCTACCGCGCGATCCCCCTGCTGATCGGCAGCAGCGTGATCCGCGAGGTCGACGTCGGCCGCGACCACAAGTACTACCTCGCCGAAGCCGGCAGCGCGACCTTCCGCGCCCAGCTCATCTGCGAAAGCTGCGAGACGATCGTCGAGGTCGAGGCCCCTTTCATGGAATGGTACGGCAAGGCCGTCGCCGCCAAGCACGGGATGCGTCCCATCTCCCAGAAACTCCAGGTCACCGCGCTCTGCGAACGTTGCCAGAAGCGCAAGGCCGCCCGCCCATGATCACCTACCCCTCCGCTTCCGTCTTCCCTCCCCTGCCCGTCGGCGGCACCCCGCTGTCCGAACTGCAGAAGGAAGTCCTCGCCCTGAAGAAGGCCAAGGACGCCATCATCCTCGCGCACAACTACCAGTGCGAAGACATCCAAGGCGTCGCCGATTTCGTCGGCGATTCGCTCGGCCTCGCCTACAAGGCCGCCGAGGCGAAGCAGTCCACCATCGTCTTCTGCGGCGTGCATTTCATGGCCGAAACGGCCAAGATCGTGAACCCCACGCGCCGCGTGCTCCTGCCCGACATGGCAGCCGGCTGCTCGCTCGCCGACTCCTGCCCCGCCCCGAAGCTCGCCGCCGCCAAGGCCGCCGACCCGTCGCTCTACGTCGTCGCCTACATCAACTGCAGCGCGGCCGTGAAGGCGCTCAGCGACGTCATCGTGACCAGCGGCAACGCCTCCAAGATCGTCAGCCGCGTGCCGGCCGACCGGAACATCCTCTTCGTCCCCGACCAGAACCTCGGCCGCTGGGTCTCCGGCAAGACCGGCCGCTCCATGCAGCTCTGGCCGGGCAACTGCTACGCGCACGTGCAGTTCACGCCCGGCGCCCTGCTCCGCACCAAGGCCGCGCATCCCGGCGCCCCCGTCGTCGCCCACCCCGAATGCACCGAAGCCGTCCGCGAGATGGCCGACATGGTCTGCTCGACCGAGCTCATGGTCGGCTGGTGCAAGCAGCAGGCCGCCGACACGATCATCGTCACGACGGAATCCGGCATGATCCACCGCCTCCGCAAGGAAGTCCCCGGCAAGACCTTCGTCGCCGCGCCGACCGACCGCTGCTCCTGCAACGACTGCCGCTTCATGAAGATGAACACGCTCGCCAAGGTGCGCGACTGCCTCCGCGACGGTAAGCCCGAGATCGTGATGGAAGAAAGCGTGCGTGTCGCCGCCGAGCTGCCGCTCCGCCGGATGCTCGAGTGGAGCAAGTAAGGGTCAAAACGTCATCCTTTGGAGTTTTATATGGGAAATAGGGTGAAAAACCTTTTACCAAAGTTTGACAATCGGGAATATTATAAAAGGTTGAGGGCGTTGGTGACGCTCTAGAATCAAAACCCGTCATCATGAGCAGAAACAAGCACGCCTCCCTCTTCATGAAAATCGACCTTGATCCCTCCGCCTTCACTTCCAAGGACGCCTATGTCCGCGCCGCCCTCTCCAAAGCGCGCGACCTGGCCGTCCAGACGTGGGAAGACGAGCACAGCGAGCGCCAGTCCCTGATCGAACGCGAAGTCGCCGGCCTCTCCAAGCCCGAGCTCGCCAAGCGCCTGATCAAGCTCCTTTCCCGCCCGAACCGCGCCCGCGCCCAGATCTCGGACAGCATGCGCGCCAAGGCCCAGAACATGCGCAAGAAAGGCGCCCCGGTCCGCGAGATCGCCGCGGAGCTCGGCATCTCGATCCCGTCGGTCTACAACATCACCAAGGACTAACCTTGCCCGCCGTTCCCGCTTCGCCGAAGGTGTCGGCGATGCAGGAATGGAACCGCGGCGACCCGTCGAAAGCCCCCGCCCGCGCGCCCTTGGCCCGCGGCGGGAAGCTCGACGCGCCGCATCTGATCGCGGCTTACCGAGCCGGCATCTTCCCTTGGTATTCCGCCGGCGAACCGGTCAAGTGGTGGTGCCCGGACCCGCGCTTCGTGATGCGTCCGGCGGACTTCCGGCTCACCGATAGCCTGAAGAAGACGATGCGCAAGCAGGGCTGGAAGGTCACCTTCGACCAGCAGTTCGAGACGGTCATGCGCCATTGCGCCGCAGTCCCCCGTCCCGGCCAGGACGGCACCTGGATCACCGAGGAGATGATCGCCGCTTACTGCGACCTGCACCGACTCGGCATCGCCCATAGCGTCGAGGTGAGCTGGGAAGGCGAACTCGTCGGCGGCCTTTACGGCGTCGCGCTGGGCCGCCTGTTCCATGGCGAATCGATGTTCCACCTCAAGGCCGACGCCTCGAAGGTCGGCTTCGCCACGCTCGTCGCCCGCCTCACGGCCTGCGGCTATTTCCTCATCGACTGCCAGATGCCCACGCCGCACCTCGCCAGCCTCGGGGCCTTCGCGGCGGATCGAGCCGAATTCCTCGAGGTGGTGAAATTATTCCGCGACCAACCGCCTACGGGCGACGCGTTCGCGCCTATTCCGGTTTCGGACGCGACTTGAGCAGCGCCCGGGCCTCGCGTTCGTAGACGCGCTCGACGATCACGCAGAGCTGCTGCAGCGAACGCCCGTCGGTGTAGACGGCTATGCCGGCCTTCATGTAGGCCTGCTCGCGCTTCCTCATGAGGTCGCGGATTCTGGCCTCGGGGTCGTCGCCCTTGAGGAGCGGCCGACGCGAGTTGCCGGCGGTGCGCCGCAGGATGGTGTCCACCGAAGCGAACAGCGTGATGACGATGCCCTTCGAGCGGACGAGTTCGCCCATGCCGGGCGGGACGACCAGGCCGCCGCCGCAGGCGATCACGGCGCCGTTCGGAGGAAGCAGGCTTTCCACCACCTGCCGTTCGAGCGCGCGGAAATGTTCCTCGCCGTGCTCGGCGAAGATGTCGGCGATCGACGCGCCGGCCAGCTTCTCGACCAGCTCGTCGGTGTCGTAGAAACGGCGACGCCAGCGCTTGGCCAGCTGGCGTCCGAGCGCGGACTTCCCCGTACCCATGAATCCGGCGAGGATCAGGTTCGGAGAGTCTTCCTTGTTCGCGACGGGCGCCATGCGGACATAGCAATCCCCCGCCCGCCTCTCGGCAAGCGACAAGCGTCGGGGAGATTACTTGGCCGGCAGGGCGTCGAGCGCGGCCTTCGCCTTGGGCGCGAGCCGTTCGGAAAGCCCTTGCGAAGCCTCGGTCAGGACGGCGCGGTCGGCTTCGACGAAGAAACGCGGCACGGCGGCCCAGGCGGCTTCGGTCAGCTCGTTGGCCGGACCTTTGAGCAACGGCAGCAGGGATTCCCGCAAGGCGAGGCGGGACTTGCCGTAACGATTGGCACGGACGGCGACGATACGGACCCAGGCCGCCTTCGAGGCGAGCGACGCGCCGCCGGGAGCGGTCGGCAGCAGCTTGATCGCGACGGCGGACGGGAGGCGGAGGATCTCGTCCTCGACCTCCTGGACCTGCGAGCGTTGCGTCAATTTCGCCAGGCGATCCCACAGGAGGGGCGCGGCGGTGCTCGGGCTGATGCGACGGAGCAGGCGGTTCGCGCGCTGGGCGGTCGCGAAATCCTCGTGCTTCGTCAGCGCCACGAGCTCGTCGACGGTCAACGGATATTCCTTCGGGGAACGGCGCAGGTCGAGCAGCCGCTCGAGGTGCGCGAGCTTGGTCTCAGGCGTGGTGCCTTCCGGAGCCTCATACTCGTTGGGCTGCTTGGGATTGAGCGGCAGCTGGCGCTTGTACGCGGGATCGAGCAGCAGGACCTGGCCGAGCGCGGCCTGCACCTCGGGGTCCTCGGACGCTTTCGCGGCCACGCGCACGCGCTCGAACCAGGCCTTGGCCTCGGGCGTGGCCTTGGGGAAGGAACGGGAGAAATCGAAGATGGCCTGCTGCGCGGCGAGACGCTTCTCCGCGACCGCGAGGTCGGCGAAGGTGGCGTCGGACGGAGCCTCGGCGGCGAACAGCGGACCGAAGGCGAGGAGCAGGACGAGAAGCAGGGACGGTTTCATGAGGCGAGAAAGGGTTCAGGATGGAAGTTCGGGGGAGATTGCGGCCAAGGCGCGACGATGGAACGGAGCGAGCACGAACATCCCGAAGGAAGCGCCGAGGAAGGCGCAAAGCATGTCGGCCTGGGTATCCCAGACGAAACCCTGGGTCCCGAGGAAGGCCTCGGCGCCCTGCCCGAGCCATACGGCCGAAAACCATTCGAAGATCTCATAGGCCGCGGTGAAGGCGCCGGCCAGCAGGATGCCGCCCCATGCGGCGAGGCGGGCCGAAGAGACGGCGCCCGTGCGCAGCAGGACTTCGCGCATGATGAGCGCCGGCACGAGCCCCTGCATGAAATGACCCAGACGGTCGTAAGGATTGCGCGACTGGCCGAGCCAACCGGCGACCCAATGCCCGGCGGGGACCTCCGCATAGGTGTAGTGGGCGCCGACGATGAGCACGACGGCGTGGACGAACATCCAGCGGCTGAGGAAAAAACTCGGCGTCCAACCGCGGAACCAGACGACGCCGACGACCAGGAAGACCGGCGCGACCTCCAACGCCCAGACGACCTTGTCGCGGGCGCCGAACACCGACAGCAGGCCGAGGACGGCCGCGAGGGCGGCGAGCCATGCGAACTGCCGGCGGGCGCGCTGGAGGTTCAGATCGACCATGAACCGCGCAGGGCCGGCGAGTGGAGATGGTTGGCCTGGTCGTCGTCGACGAAGCCGCTGGCGTCGGACTTGAAGTTCAGCTTGCGGCCGAGACGGACGCTGAGGGCGGCGAGGTTGACGAGGGTGGAGCTGCGGAAGGCCTCGTTGACGCCGTAGCCGAACGGACGCTTCTCGCGGGCGCACGCGTCGAAGTCGTCCTCCTGATATTCCGGAAGCGGGAACTCGGCGGCCTTGGCCAGCAGCTCGGGGCGACTGCAACGCATGCCGGCGAAGAGCTTGCCGTTCGGCCCTTCGAGGAAGGGGTTCTCCGGATTGCGCTCGGCGAGCTCCGACTCGAGGATGATGCGGGTGCCATCCTTATAGGTCAGCGTGACGGTCTTCCAGACGCCGCAGGCCATGGCGTCCTGGGGAGGCGCGTCGCATTCGACGGTGACGGGTGACTCGTTGTCCTTGCCCAGGAAGTACTGCACCGGGTCGAGGAAGTGCTGGCCCATGTCGCCGAGGCCGCCTTGGTCGAAGTTCCAATAGCCGCGGAAGGAGGCGTGGCAGCGATGCGGGTGATAAGGGATCAGCTGCGACGGGCCGCAGTACATGTCCCAGTTCAGGTGCGCCGGCACCGGCTCGGGCTTGAGGTCGGGCTTGCCGGTCCAGAGGTTGACCTTCCATTGGATGCCGCCGACGGGCGCGAGGCGCACGGTGAGCGGGCCGCCGAGGACGCCGCTGGCGACGACGCGTCTGATCTCGCGGGCGGGCCCGACGCCGTAATAGTTCGTGCGATTAAGTCGGAACCAGGTGTTCACGCGGAAAGGCACGCCGGTCTGCTGGACCACGCGGCTCAAGGCGATGCCTTCGCCGATCGTGCGCGTCAGGGGCTTCTCGCACCACACGGCCTTGCCGCGGCGGGCCGCCATCGCGGCGATGACGCCATGCCAGTGGGGCGGCGTGCACACGTGCACGACGTCGGCGTCCGGCAGGGCGATGACCTCGCGGAAATCCTCGGCCATCATCGGCGTGCCGCCACCGGCCTGCTTGATCCGGTCGAACTTCTTCTGGAGGTGCTGGGCGTCGACGTCGCAGATGCCGACGATCCGGTTCTTGCCGGTCATCCGGGGCTCGGAATGCATCGCGGAGATGCCGCCGCAGCCGACGATGACGTGGTTGAGCGTCTCGCTCGGCGGGACGAAGCCGCGGCCCAGCACATGACGCGGGATGATCGTGAAGCCTAGGGCGGCGACGGCAGCCTTACGGAGAAAGGAACGACGGGGTAATCGCATACGGGGTGTTATGAACAGAAAAGACCGTGTTCAATCTCGTTAGTTCCCTCATCGGGCGTGCCTGGGGTTTTATGGAACTAATCCTCCGTTAAAAGCACCCGTGCTTTTGCTTTTACCGAACAACCTTCCACCCTGAGGACATGCCGACTGCGATCACGCCCGCCGCCCTCCCCTCGGAGGAATCGTTGCGCCTGCGCTCGGCGATCGGCCAGACGACGAAGTCCCCCTTCTACGCCACCGAGACTTGGCAAAAGGCCTTCGCCGGACCCGCTCCGCAGCTCGCCGACCTGCCGCGCATCACGAAGAGCCAGCTCCGGGAACATTCTCCCGAAGGCTTCCTGCCCGAAGACCAAGACCTCAAAGTCCTGCTGGCTCGCGGTCTGATCGAAGAAGAAAGCACCTCGGGCACCTCCGGCGCCAGCGTCCGCGTCGTCTTCGGCAAGACCTGGTGGGCGGAGCAGGAACGCCGCGCCCTTGTGCGCAACCCCTTCCTCGCCGGACTCCTCGGCGACCGTCCGAGCCTGCGCCGCGCGGTCCTCACCACGCCTGGTTGCAGCGGCGTGAGCTGCTACAACCGCTGGCTCAGCCTCGAACAACGCACGCTCGGGGACAGTCTCTACGCGAACCAGTCGCGCATCCCTTTCACGCTCGGGGAGGCGAAGCTCGCCGGCATGGCCAAGGAGGTCGCCGATTGGGCGCCGGCCTTCCTCGACGTCGACCCGGTCCACGGCATGTGGTTCGCGCTCCACTGCGAGCGCCACGGAATCCGGTTCCCTTCCCTGCGTTTCATCCTGACCAGCTACGAATACGCCAGCGTCGTCCATCGTACCATCATGGAGCGCGTCTTCGGCGTGCCCGTCATCAATCTCTACGGCTCCAGCGAGACCGGCCACCTCCTCGTCGAGCACGACGAGGCGATGATCCCGAGCGACGAGACGGCCATCCTCGAGAGCACCGCGCCCGACGGCATCGGCGAACTCCTCGTGACCACGCTCACGAATCCCTACCTGCCCCTGCTGCGCTACGAGATCGGCGACTTCGTCGAAACCACGCCCGCGGGCTTTCGCGTGCACGGCCGCAAACGCGACGCCTTGCGGAGCGCCGACGGACGCATCCTCACCACGCGCCAGGTCGACCAAGTCTTCGTCGGCGCCAAGGGCGTCGCCCACTACCAGCTTCGCCAGAAGCCGGACGGTTCGGCCCACCTTTTGCTGCTGCCCGCAACCGAAGGAGACCGCCTCTCTTCCGCTCAAGCGAAGCTGACCGCCGAACTCGGCCGCCTCCTGGGCGGCACCGTCACCGCGGAGACCGTCGGCCTGATCGCCCCCGAGGATTCGGGCAAATTCCGCCTGACCGTCCGCGAAGCGACCTGAACGGCGGAGATAACCGCCCTTAAAGGGGCTTTCGGGCTGGAAAAACCGCCCTCCACCCGCCAACTTGGCCTTTTCACCACCATGGAAGTCTACATCGACGGAAAGTTCTACCCCAAGGCCGAAGCCAAGATCTCGGTCTTCGACCACGGCTTCCTCTATGGTGACGGCATCTTCGAAGGCATCCGCCTCTACAAAGGCTGCGTCTTCCGCCTGGACGAACACCTCGAGCGCCTCGAGATGTCCGCCAAGGCCCTCTGCCTCGAGATGCCATGGTCCCGCAAGGAGATCGCCGAGATCGTCTGCGAATCCTGCCGCCGCAACAACCTGACCGACGGCTACATCCGCCTCGTCGTCTCCCGCGGCTTCGGCGACCTCGGCCTCTCGCCGAAGAACTGCCCGAAGCCCTCCATCATCTGCATCGCGGACAGCATCAAGCTCTACCCGGAGGAGCTCTACACGACCGGCATGCGCATCATCACCGCGCCGACGCGCCGCATCAGCCCGGCCGCCCTGCCGCCGATGATCAAGTCCCTCAACTACCTGAACAACATCATGGCGAAGATGGAGGCCCAGCAGCACGGCTTCCACGAATGCCTCATGCTCAACGAGCAGGGCTACGTCTCCGAGTGCACCGGCGACAACGTCTTCCTGATCCACAAGGGTCGCCTGATCACCCCGGCCTCCCATGCCGGCGCCCTCGTCGGCATCACCCGCCAGGTCGCCCTCGAGGTCGCCGCGGCCCTCGGCATCCCGACCGTCGAGACGAACATCACCCGCTACGACGTCTGGAACGCCGACGAGTGCTTCCTCACCGGCACCGCCGCGGAGGTCATCCCCGTGATCGAGGTCGACGCCCGCAAGATCGGCTCCGGCAAGCCGGGCCCCCTCACCGCCCGCATCCTGGCCGAGTTCCGCAAGAAGGCCTCGCGGGAAGGCCAGATGATCCGCTGAGACCGCCGGCGCCCCGCCGCGCATGCCCGCCGAACCCGTCCCTCCGCCCGCCGCCGGCCGTGATGACACGCTGCGGCGGTTGCTCGGCATCGCCTGGTCGCACCGCGCCGACTGCCTGCAGCTGCTCGGGCTCCAGCTGCTGCTCGTCTTCCTGACGGTCGCGGTCTTCGCCCTCGCCGGCGTCGCCATCGACACCCTCCGGCACTGCGGGGATCCCACGGTTCCCGCCCCCGCCCTGCCCTTCTTCGTGCCCACGGGCGCGGGCGACGGCCAGGTCATCGCCTGGCTCGCCGGCGGGATCGTCGTCGCGGCGCTGCTCAGGGCCGCGCTCGCCTATGTCTTCGGCCTGGTCTCGGTGCGCTTCCTGCACGGCCGCATCGTCGTCAACCTCCGCGCCCAGGTCTTCGCCAAGCTCCAGCA
>RGES01000200.1 GCA_009917805.1 Verrucomicrobiota bacterium | reverse complement strand
CCGATGCGCTGCTGGAGCTCGAGTCCGTCCGGCGGGCCCGCGACCTCTATCTCAACACCCTCGAGCTCCAGCAGCGCATCGGCGATTCGCTGAAGCCTCCGGTCCCCGAACAGGTGGTCTGGGTCCGATATTTCCCGGCGGTCGCATCCCCGACCCCCCTGCTTTCCGCGAGCCCCCGGATGACGGCCCGCGAAATCGCCTCCCTCTCCTGGGGTGGGCAGGGAGGACCGCGCTCTCGATGAGCCTGCCCCACGCCAGGCGAACGCGCTACCGTTTGCTGGCTTGGGTCGTTTCCCTCTGCTTCCTGGCCGTGATCACACGGCTGGTCTGGTTGCATTGGGTCGACGCCCCTCGTCTGCGAGCGGAAGCCCTGCAGGCCCGCCGCGTGCTCCAGGAGATCCCGTGCCGCCGCGGCGAGATCCGCGACGCGCAGGACAACCTCCTCGCGGTGTCCGAAGACGTCTGGGACATCGGCGTGGACCCGGATTCCCTCGTCAAGGGCGAGCGCGAGCGCGCCCTCGAGGTCGCCACCATCCTCGGCCTGCCTTTCCCCAAGGTCCGCCAGGCCTTCGAGACCACCACGCGCCTCGACGAGGCCGGCGAGGAGAAGACCATCCGCTGGGCGATCCTCGCCCACGAGGTCAACGAGGCCACGATGAAGCGCATCAAGGCGCTCGGCATCAAGGCGCTCCGGGCCGACCTCAAGTACCGCCGCAACTATCCGAAGGGCCAGCTCGCCGCGCACGTGCTCGGCTACGTGAACAAGGAAGGCATCCCCGCCGCGGGCATCGAGAGCGTGATGAACCCGCTCCTGCTCGGCCAGAAGGGCTGGATCGAATCCGAGCGCGACGGCCGCCACCGCGAGATCATCAGCAACCGTCTCCGCGAGGTCGCCCCGGTCGACGGCAGCACGGTCGTGCTCACGATCAACAGCCTCATCCAGAAGACCTGCGAGGACGCCCTCGCCGCCGCGGCCGCCCGCTACAACCCGAAGGGCGCCGTCATCATCGTCAGCGAGCCGCGCACGGGCCGCATCCTCGGCCTCGCCAACTGGCCGACCTACGACCTCAACCGTTTCTTCGACGCCAAGGCCGCGCCGATGGACAGCCAGCGCAACCGCGCGGTCTCCGACGTCTACGAGCCGGGCTCCGTCTTCAAGATCGTCTCGATCTCCGGCGCCCTCGAGGAACGCCTCATCACGCCGAACTCGGTCTTCGACTGCGGCGCCACGAGCGTGCCGTACCGCGGCCGCATGGTCTCGCTGCCCGCCGACTCCCACGCGATCGGCGCCGCCGACATCCGCGAGATCGTCCGCGAATCGTCCAACCGCGGCACGGTCCAGGTCGGCATGCAGTACGCCGAGCGCCTCGGCGAGGAGAAGTATTTCGCGCTCATCAAGTCGTTCGGCTTCGGCGCCGGCACGGGCCTGATCACCGGCGCCGAGGTCCCCGGCCTGCTCATCCCGCCGAAGCGCTGGGACGGCATGACGATCTCGCGCGTGCCGATGGGCCACTCGGTCAGCGTCACGGCGATGCAGATGCACTTCGCGATGTCGGTCGTCGCGGCCGAAGGCCTGCTCATGCAGCCGCAGCTCGTGCTGCGCGTCGAGGATCCGAAGACGAAGGCGACCATCCTGAACTACGCCCCCCGTTCGCGCGGCCGCGCCATCACCGCCGCCACCGCCGCCCAGATGGCCACGCTCCTGCGCGCGGTCTGCGGCAAGGGCGGCACGGCGCCGATCGCCGACATCCCGGGCTACGAGGTCGCGGGCAAGACCGGCACGACGCAGAAGATCGTCAACGGCCGCTACTCCTCCTCGCACCACGTCGCCTCGTTCGCCGGCTTCTTCCCGGTCAACGACCCGAAGCTCGCCATCACGGTGATCATCGACGAGCCGCAAGGGGAGGGCGTCGCCTACGGCGGCAAGGTCTCCGCCCCTATCTTCCGCGACGTCGCGGAGAAGTGCATCCGCTGGCTGGACATCCCGCCGGTCTCCACCGTCCCGCGCGGCCACGTCGCCGACCTCGGCCGATGACGCCTCCGCCCGCGATGACGATGCCCGCCGCCATGGAGCGCCCGACCTTCAACTCGCTGCTGCAGGGGCTGCCGGTGCTCGGCCGCGCCGGCGACGGTTCCGTGCGCATCTCGTCGATCGTCACGGACAGCCGCCGCATCATCCCGGGCTCGCTCTTCTTCGCGCTGCCGGGCCTCCGCGCCAACGGCCACGCGTTCCTCGACGACGCCATCGCGCGCGGCGCCGCCGCCATCATCTCGGGCGAGCCGGTCGCCGGCCTGCCCGCCGTCGCGGCCGCGCAGGTCGCCGACCCGCGTCGCGCCCTCGCCGAGGTCGCCCGCCGCTTCTTCGGCCACCCGGAAGCCTCCCTCCAGCTCGTCGGCGTGACCGGCACGAACGGCAAGACGACGATCTCGACCCTCCTCCGCCACCTCCTGCAGGCCGACGGCGCGCAGTGGGGCCTGGTGGGCACGGTCCGCTATCACCTCGGCCGTCGGTCGATCCCCTCTTATAAGACGACGCCGGAGTCCGCCGACCTCGCCGGCTTCTTCCGCCAGATGGCCGACGCGGGCTGCGCCGGCGCCTGCCTCGAGGTCAGCTCCCACGCCCTCCACCAGGACCGCGTCCACGGTTTCCACTTCCGCGTCGCGGCCTTCACCAACCTGACCCGCGACCACGTCGACTACCACGGCGACCTCGCCTCGTACCTCGACGCGAAGACGGCGCTCTTCGACGGCCGCAACGGCTCCGTGCCCGACGTCTGCGTGATCAACATCGACGACCCGGCCGGCCGCGTGCTCGCCGAGGCCTGCCGCCGCCGCGGCGCGGTGATCACCTTCGGCCTCGCCGCCGACGCCGACCTCCGCGCGACCGACCTCGCCCTCGATACCGGCGGCGCGGTCTTCACCGTGCGCCACGACGGCCGCGCGGCCGTCTTCAAGTCCGCGCTGCCCGGCGACTACAACGTCTCGAACGTCCTCTGCGCCCTCGCGATGGCCGCCGCCCTCGGCCGCGACCCGCTGGCCCTCGCGCCCGCGCTCGCCTCCTTCCCCGGCGTCCCGGGCCGCATGGAACGCGTCGAAGCCGGCCAGGCCTTCCCGGTCTTCGTCGACTACGCCCATACCGACGACGCGCTCCGCAACGCGCTGCGCATGCTCCGCGACATCACCCCGGGCCGCGTGCTCTGCGTCTACGGCTGCGGCGGCGACCGCGACC
>RGES01000199.1 GCA_009917805.1 Verrucomicrobiota bacterium | reverse complement strand
GGTCACGGCGGGACCGAGGCCGGCGGGGCGAAGCGGTATACCAGCGATATCCTGGGCGGTCCGCACGCGGGTATCGGCACGGACGGTGAAGGCTTCGCCACCGACCGAGATGACGCCGCCGCCGGCGTTCTCCGTATTCTTGCGGACAACCCGAAGCAGTTCGGACATCGGCAAGGCCGCCTTCGCCATCTTGGCGAGGTCGGGTTCGACCAGCATCTGACGCTCGTGACCGCCGATGACGTTCACATCGGCCAGACCTGAAGTCGATCGCAGGGCCGGACGGACGCGCGTGTCATGCAGCAGACGCAGCTCACGCAGGCGGGCGGCCTCATCGGCCGGCGCCTTGGCGCCTTCGGCATACTCCAAGGCGTAGTAGACGATCTCACCGAGGCCGGTGCTGATCGGCGCCATGACCGGGACGACACCCGGCGGAAGGTTACCGGCAGCCTGGCCGATACGTTCGGTCACCAGCTGGCGGGCACGGAAGATGTCCGTCCCGTCTTCGAAGACGAGGGTCACCTGCGAGAGGCCGGTCTTCGAGAGCGAGCGGAACTCGACCAACCCGGGCAATCCCGAAAGCTCGGACTCCAGCGGAATGGTCACCCGGGATTCGGCTTCATCGGCGGCAAGGGCGGGCAAGGCCGTGTTGATCTGCACCTGCGGGCCCGTGATGTCGGGCATCGCGTCGATCGGCACGCGCGAAGCGGACCAGAGTCCGAGCAGGCTGAGCAGCAGCGCGACGGTCAGGACGGCTCCGCGACGTCGGATGGACCAGCGGGCAAGGGCGGCGACCATCTCAGTGTCCGTCGGCGCAGATCGCCTGGAGTTCCGCGAGCCAGAGATACCAACCCCCGGCGACGGCGATGACATCTCCCTCGAGCAGACCGTCGGCGACGTCGACGACCCCACCCGAGGCGGCGTCGAGCTTCACCGCGGTGCGCAACCAGCGTTGTCCGTTGCGGACGAACACGTGCTTGCCCTCCGAGGTTTCCACCACGGCGGACAAAGGTATACGGACGAGATCTCCTTTGGTCTGAGCTTCGACGGAGCGAAGCCCGATGAACCGGGAAGCCTCGTCGGTGAGCAGCAGGCCCTGCCCTTGCTTGAACTCGGCGGCCTTATGCGCCGGGCCGGAAGACTCCTCGGTCGACACGGACTTGCCGCATGCGACCAGCAGCGCGGTGGTCAGGACCAGGATAAGGATCCTCATAGGGTCGACACAGGGCTGAAGGTGGTACCGCTCAGTTCGCGCAGACGGAAGCCCGCCTCGACGGCCTGCTCTTGGAGCAAAAGGGCCGAGTCCACAGCCTCGAGATAACCGGCCTGGGCGTCCATGAAGAGCTGCAGCGATAGCGCACCAGCCCGGAAATGGGCTTCTGCCAGGCGGGCGGCCTCGGCGAACCGCACCGCCGGGTCATCCTTGTGCATGCGGAGCTGATCGAGCTTGGATGCGTAAGAGAGCCAGGTCTGACCGAGCTCGCGCTCCACGTCGCGCCAGGCGGCCGCAAGCGAGGCCTTGGCTTGGCGACGCCTTTCCAAGCCGGATCGCTCAGCCGAGGAGGTTCGGCCAGTCACGGGTAGCGGGACATCGAAACGCAGTCCGACGATCGTCTCTCGTCCGCCCACACGGTCCTGGGAGACGTAGGGTCCGGCGGTGAAGCCCGGGACGCTGTCGGAGCGAGCGAGATCGGACTGCAGGCTGAGCTGTTCGGATTCGAGCACCTGCATGCGATAGCCGAAGTTGCCCTGCGGAGCGGCGAGCAGGAGTTCTTCCAACTTCGGGGCATCGCGTAGCGCGAGCGACGGAGCCTTGACCACGAGTGAAGCCATGGAGGGGGCGCCACGGAGCTGGTTCATCTCCAGCAAGGCTTGCTGCAGAGCCAGACGTGCTTCCTCGGAACGACGACGAGCGACGACTTCCGCGGCCTCGACGGAGCGCAGCTCGACGATCGGAGCAGGCCCCGAAGGATCCCGGCCGACCAAAGCCTTACGGAGACCGGCATAGCGCGCAGCGACCTCCTCGCAGGCCTGGGCCCTGAGCTGGGCGCGCGAAAGGCGGTAGGCGAGCACGGTGGCCTTGGCCTCGATGGCCTGCTCGAAACGTCCTAACCCCAGCTTAGCCGCCTCGACCTGTCGGTCGGCGATGGCGCGACGCAGCCGGACGCGTTCCGGCCACTCGAAGGTCTGACTCAGCGAAGCCGTCCAGACCTGACCCTCGTCCAAGAAGGCGCCGCCAACATCGCGCAGCCGCTTGCGACCGACCTCAAGAGACAGCACCGGGTCCTGATGGGAACCAGCGACCGCAGCCGTCTCCCGCTCGGCCGCGAGCGCGGCCTCATAGGCCTGACGCTCAGGATTGGTCGTCACCGCCTGACGGACCAGCTCGGTGATATCGACGGGTTGAGGCGCGACCTCCGCGGCACGCACGAAGCAAGGAAGGATAAGGATAGGAAGGAGAAGTCTGGAAAGGTTCATGGGATTGGATGCATGCAGGCGTGAGCCCAGGGTGCCCCCTTGGACGACGGAAAAGACATACGGCACGCCCCGCATCCGTCGCGGACGCAAGGCCTCCGGGCGGCTAACGCCGCCAAAGTTCAGGCCGTCAGATCCGCAGACACATCGTCCCTGCGCTCAAGGCAGGCGGACGACACGCTGGACGGATAGAACGGAAAATGGGGCGGACCGTCGCGAGGGCAGGCCTGTCGACGTGAGCGAAGAGCGGAGCCAGCAAGGGCGCGCCCAACCAGACATTGGCCGAAGGGAGCAACGCTGCCGGCTCATCAGCCAGCGCGACCGGCGAGGAAGTAACCAAGCAATCCGAACAGTCATCGGGCTGGGCGCAGGCCTCGCCCGCGTGCTCGCAAGCCGACGAGACATCTTCACAGGCGCAATGTTCGACCGCCAGCACCCCGACCGTCGCCCACAGAAGGAAGGCGAGGCAGGCGAAGAGTCTGGAACGGGCAAAGGCCACTGACGTCAGGTTTCGAGCCACCTGAGCGAAGTCAAGCAGGCCAAGGCATTACCTCGCGCCATCGGGGCATGACAGACGTTCTGGTCATAGATCATGGTCATAGCCAGACCGGCCCACTCGATCTTTGGTAGAGTTTTAGGTAGAGTCGGGGCAACCAGACCCACCCATCGACGGCGAAATAAACCCATTCACGACATGAAATGCACGCAAAGCCCTTGATCGGACTTATTGCGGCTAAAGTGGCGGAGAGGATGGGATTCGAA
>RGES01000198.1 GCA_009917805.1 Verrucomicrobiota bacterium | reverse complement strand
GGCAGGTGGCGGGCGATGGGGGCGCGGAAGGAGACTTCGATGAGCCAGTCGACGGAGCCGATGGCGCCGCCGGTGAGGCGGACCGGACGCTTCTCGAGCATGGCCTGCAGTTCGGTCGTCAGCGCGGGGAGCTCCTTGGCGATCTCTTCACGCTGTTCCTTGGTCCATGTCGAAGGACGCTGGCCGAACGCGACGCGTTCGAGTTTGGTAAGGCTGATCGAAGTGCGCGAGCGCATCTGGAGCAGCGAGCCCGTGGCGAGGGTTTCGACCGGGATGACGCGTCCGCCGCTCTGCACGGGGATCTCGCCGAACTCGCGGGTGTTCCAGCCGGTCTCGGCCGCGTCGGTCGTGGCGGTGAGGAAGCCGAGGGCCAGGAGGGCGGCGGTCTTGGCGGCGCGGCCGCGCAAGAAGCGCCACAGCGAGAAGCCGAAGTGCCAGAGCAGGCCGACGGACATCACGAAGACCGAGACGTAAGGCAGCAGCCAGCCCGGGTTGCGGACGACCTGGAGCACGCTGAGGCTCTTGCCGTCCTTCGTGCTGCCGAAGCTCGACTGGAAGAACGTCAGGCCGGCGTGGCGCAGCGGCTGGTTCATCGAGATGTTGTAGCCGAACTGGCTGGCGCCTTCCTTGATCGTCACGTCGCTCGCGAAACGGCGGGGCGTCTCGGTTCCGGGGTACTTCTCGTGCGTGAACTTGTCCAGCTGCACGGTGAAGGGCACATAGTAGCGGGTGCGGCGGAGGGAGAGTTCGTAGGTCTTGCCGGCGTCCTGGAAGGTCTGCGCGTCGAACGACTCGGTGAGGTTCAGGTTGAGCGCCCAGGTGCCGAGCGACCTGTCCTTGGTCTTCAGCTCGACGATCGCGGTCGGGGCGTTGGGCTTGTTGTCGTCGTAGCTTTCCGGCAGCGGCTTGTAGGCCAGCGGCGTGCGGGCGCCGATGCCTTGCGTGGCCTTGAGTTCGAGCCCGTCGGGCATCTGCGACTTCGCGCGGATCATCGCGTTCGGGTGGTAGGCCTGGACTTCGAGCGTGAACGGCGTGCCGGGGAGGGCGACGGCGGTCGGCGCCTTCTTGGCGGCGATATCGCGAAGGATCGTGTCCGGGATGACGACGGTGGCTTCGGTGGCGCCGGATTTCTCGACGAGGGCGATCTCGAAGTCGCGGAAGGCTTCGGAGTAGTTGCGCTTCTCGCCCTCGGGGATGATCATCGCGGACTCTTCCTGGTAGACCGCGGTGATGAAGCCGCCGACGAGCAGGAGCAGGAGGCCGGCATGGATCATGCTGATCCCGATCTTGGCGGCGGTCGCCTTGAAGTGGCGGAAGTGGGCGAAGGCCAGGTTGAGGATGAGCAACGCGCCGATGAGGAAACCGCCCGGCAGCGGCATCCGCACGGCGGACGTGGCGTCCATCGGGTAGAAGCAGAGCCAGGAACTGAAGTAGACCTTCTGGACGTGCCAGACGCCCCAGTGCACCTGTTCCAGCGTGCCGAGCAGCACGAGGATCATCGAGAGCACGAGCAGGAAGACCGTCAGCCTGAGGGAAGCCAGCGTGTCGATGAGCTTACGGCCGCTGTCGGCCTTCTTGGCGAATTCTTCGGTGCTCACGGCAGCTGGGAGGCGGAGAGGAAGGTGGCGAAGGAGGCGGCGTTGGCTTCGACGGCGGCGGTGTCGCCCTTCATCTTGAAGAACCAGGTCGCGCCGTCCTTGGGTGTCATGAAGGCGTCGAGGGCGGTCTTGCCGTCGGGGGAGGTCATCACGAAGCGCTGGCTGTCGATGCCGCCGACCTTGCCGGCCTTGGCGGAGGCGGCGATCTCATCGGCGCTCGCCGGGGACAGTCCGACCTGGCCGCGCCAGCGGTTCACGTTGGCCGTGAGGCCGCCGACGTTGCCCGGGAAGACCGTGACCGCGATCTCGGCGGTGCTGCCGTTCGGACCGGTGACGATCCAGGTGGCCTTGCGCATCGAGTTCTCGGGGCCGACGGACCAGCCGGCGGGAAGCTTGGCCCACTTCGGGGCGTCGAAGGAGGCGGCTTCGGCCTTCATCGAGGCCGGGGCGACCATCGGCGCGGTCGGTGCCGGCGCGGCGGCCGGGGCTTGCGTGGCGGGCGCGGGCGCAGGCGCGGCGGGCGCGGCTTCGGATTTCACCTCATAGCGGGCGACCTGCGGGGCAGGTTTGCAGCCGAAGGCGAGCAGTGAGGCGGACAGGAGGAAGAGCGGACGCATGTGGGTAAGGAAATTATTTGTTGGCGGCTTTCTTGCCTTTTTTCTTCGTGGCGATGGCGGCGTCGCCCGCGGTCGAGCCGGTCTTGAGTCGCTCGGCGTATTTCTCGTCGCGCGGCTGGATGATGCCGCGCTTGACGAGTTCGTCCGCGTGCAGGTCGGCGAGCGGTCCGCAGCGGGCGAGCCACGCGTCGCACTCGGCGCGGAGTTCGGCGAGCTTGGCGGCGTGGGCCGGATCGCCGGCGATGTTCTTCACTTCCCACGGATCGCTCTGGGTGTCGTAGAGTTCTTCCGGGGCGCGGTTGGGATTGAAGTAGAGCGCCTGCAGGGGCGTCAGCTTGCCTTCGGCCTGGACGCGACGCAGCTCATGCATCGTCTGGCCGACTTCCTGGTAGGCGACCTTGCCGGCCTCATCGACGCCAGGAGCCTGGTTGCGGACGTAGCGGTAGCGGGCGTCGCGGACGGAGCGGACCTTGTCGAAGCTCTCATCCATGAAGTCGCGGAAGGAGTAGACGTATTTGGGCGGGTTGGCGGCCGTCGGGAGGAAACAGTGGCCGTCGAACTCGGCGGGCACGGGGACGCCGGCGAGGGTCAGGGCCGTCGGCGCGAAATCGATCCAGCTGGCGAAGTCTTCGCGGACGGTGCCAGGGGCGATCTGGCCGGGCCAGCGGACGATGAGGGGGACGCGGGTGCCGGTGTCCTTGGGCGAGCGCTTGAAGCGCGGCATGCCGCGTCCGTGGTCGCCGGTCAGGATGACGATGGTGTTCTTCTCGAGGTCGTGGGCCTTGAGCCAGTCGAGCACGCGGCCGAGGGTGTAGTCGACGGCCGTGACGAGCTCATGGTAGTGGGCGACCTCGCGGCGGACGACCGGGGTGTCGGGGTAGAAGGGCGGCAGTTCGACCTTGGCCGGGTCGCGGCGGTCGGACGGCTTGAGGGCGGCGGTGTTCTTGGCGTGCTCGGCGTCGGTCGCGCGGACCTGACTCTCGTGGCTGACGGTGTCGTTGATGTAAGCGAAGAAGGGCTCCTT
>RGES01000197.1 GCA_009917805.1 Verrucomicrobiota bacterium | reverse complement strand
TCTTTTTGTTTCATCCCCACAGGGGACCGGAAGCCCCGCCAGCCGTATCCGTCGTCGGTCCGGCCCTCGGTCATCGATTCGGCCCTCCGACCTGCCTTTCATCCTTTATCCCCCATCGTTCCTCTTCCATCTTTTCCGCATCCCCATGAGCGCCCGTCTCGCCCTCGCCACCCTGTGTCTGGCCGCCTCGCTGGCGGCCGCCGCCGAACCGATCGAATTCAACCGCGACATCCGTCCGATCCTGTCGGACAACTGCTTCTACTGCCACGGCAACGACGCCAGCCACCGCAAGGCGAAGCTCCGACTCGATATCCGCGAGGAGGCGCTCAAGAAAGAAGCCTTCGTCCCCGGCAAGGCCGACGAAAGCGAACTGGTGAAGCGGCTCTTCCTCACGGATCCGGACGAGATGATGCCTCCGCCTGATTCGCACAAGAAGCTGACGCCGGAACAGAAGGAACTACTCAAGCGATGGGTCGCCGAAGGCGCGAAATATCAGCGCCACTGGTCCTATGAAGCCCCGAGCAAGGCGGCGACGCCTTCGCCGGACAAGGCCATCGACACGCTCGTGGACGCTCGCCTCAAAGCCAAGGGCCTGACGCCCGCCGGCGAAGCGGACCGCCGTACCCTCGCCCGCCGACTCCACGCCGACCTGCTGGGCCTGCCGCCCACGCCCGAGGAAGTCGACGCGTTCGTGAAGGACGCCTCGCCCGACGCCTACGCCAAGCTGGTCGAACGCCTGCTGGCCTCGCCGCACTACGGCGAACGCATGGCCATCGGCTGGCTCGACGTCGTACGCTTCGCCGACACGATCGGCTATCACAGCGATACACCGCGTAACGTCTGGCCCTATCGCGACTACGTCATCCGCAGCTTCAACCAGAACAAGCCCTTCGACCGCTTCACGCTCGAACAGGTCGCCGGCGACCTCCTCCCCGACGCCGACCAGGAAGCCAAGATCGGCTCCGGCTTCAACCGCCTGCTGCTGACCACGGAAGAAGGCGGCGCCCAGGCCAAGGACTACCAGCAGCGCATGCTCACCGATCGCGTCCGCGCGATCGGGGCCGCCTGGCTCGGGCAGACCACCGGCTGCGCGCAATGCCACGACCATAAGTTCGACCCGTTCACCCAGCGCGACTTCTACTCCCTGGGCGCGTTCTTCGCCGACATCCATGAGCCGGATATCGGCCGACGCGAGGAGGGCATGCTGATCGCCACGCCCGAAGAGGAAAAGCAGCTCGCCGGACTCGCGACCGAGGTCGCCAAGGCCAAGAAGGCCGTCGACGCCGCCGCGCCTTCGCTGGCCGAAGCCATCGCGGCGTGGGAACAGGAACTGGCCGAGGAGGGCAAGCCGGCCACGCCCGCGAAGAAGACCAAGGCGAAGGCCAAACGCAAGGACCCGGACGCCAAGCTCGCCGCCCAGGCCGCGCCGATCCTGAAGAAGGCGGCCGCCAAACGGACCGCCGCCGAGAAGACCATCGTCCGCGACTACTACCTCTCGCTGCACCCCGAAGCCCTCAAGGCAGAGCGCGACGCCCTCGCCAAGGCGCAGAAAGCCCATGACGCATTCCGCGCCGGCCTGCCCAAATCGCTCGTCACCACCAAGGCCGCCGTCGTCCGTACCGTCCGCATCCTGCCGCGCGGCAATTGGATGGATGAATCCGGCGTCGAAGTGAAGGCCGCCCTCCCCCACTACCTGCCTCAGCCCAAGTTCGAAGGCCGCCCGCCCGATCGCCTCGACCTCGCGAAGTGGCTCGTCTCGCGCGAGAACCCGCTCACCGCCCGCGTGGTCATGAACCGGCTCTGGCTGCAGTTCTTCGGCACCGCGCTCAGCAAGAATCCGGGCGACCTCGGCGCGCAGGGCGAACTCCCGCCGAACCAGGCCCTTCTCGACTGGCTCGCCGTCGAGTTCGTCGATGCCAAGTGGGACCTGAAGCACATGGTCCGCCTCATCGTGAACAGCGACACCTACAAGCGTAGTTCCGTCGCGACGCCCGCGCAGGTCGCGGCCGACCCGTACAACCGTGAACTCGCCCGCCAGAGCCCGTACCGCCTCGACGCGGAACTCGTGCGCGACAACGCGCTCGCGATCGCCGGCCTGCTCGTGCCCAAGATCGGCGGACCCAGCGTGAAACCTTACCAGCCCGACCGCTACTGGGAGAACCTGAACTTCCCCACCCGCGAATACATGGCCGACAAGGGCGAGTCCCAATATCGCCGCGGTCTCTACGTCTGGTGGCAGCGGACCTTCCTGCACCCGAGCATGCTGGCTTTCGACGCCCCGAGCCGCGAGGAAGCCTGCACCGACCGGACGCGCTCCAACATCCCGCAGCAGGCGCTCGTGATGCTCAACGACCCGACCTACGTGGAAGCTTCCCGCGCCTTCGCGGCCCGCGTGCTCGCCGAGACCGGCGACGACGACGCCCGGCTCGCCTGGGCCTGGCGCCGCGCGCTGCAGCGCCAGCCCGACGCCAAGGAACTCGGCACGCTCCGCAAGGTGCTCACCGATCGTCGCGCCGCCTACCAAGCCGACCCCGCCGCCGCCAAGGAGCTCCTCAAGGTTGGGCTGACGCCGCCGCCGGCGCAGGCCGATCCGGCCGAGCTCGCCGCCTGGACGCACGTCGCCCGCGTCGTCCTGAATCTCCACGAAACCCTGACCCGCGACTGAGGATGCCGCCCGAACTGCGAGCCGCGCTCACCCGTCGCGCCTTCCTCGGCCGGACCGCCCAAGGCGTCGGCGGCCTCGCCTTGGCCTCCCTGCTCACCCCGGACCTGTCCGCCGCGCCGGGCGTGCTCTCGAAGCTGCCCCTGCCGCAGAAGGCCAAGCGCGTCATCTGGCTGAGCATGGCCGGCGGCCCTTCGCAGCTCGAGACCTTCGACCCCAAGCCCAAGCTCGCCGAGATGCATGGCCAGCCCATGCCCGAAAGCTTCACCAAGGGCCGAAGACCTGCCCGGCTTCGTCGTGCTGACCTCGCTCGGCAAAGGCGGCCAGAACCAGCCGATCGCCGCACGCCAGTGGAGCAGCGGCTTCCTCCCTTCCAAGCATCAGGGCGTGCAGCTCCGCTCCAAAGGCGACCCGGTGCTCTACCTGACCAATCCGCCCGGCGTCTCGCGGGACGCCCAGGGCGGCGACGTCGACGCCATCGCCGCGCTCAACCTCCACCGCGAGAAGGTCGCGGCCGACCCCGAGATCGCGACGCGCATCGCCCAATACGAGATGGCGTTCAAGATGCAGGCCAGCGT
>RGES01000196.1 GCA_009917805.1 Verrucomicrobiota bacterium | reverse complement strand
GCGGGCCAAGGCGGGCGAAGGCATCGCGCTCGTGTTCGAGAATCCCGACATCATGCCGCACAACTTCGTTCTCGTCGCCCAGGGGGCGGAGGAGAAGGTCGCCGCGCTCTCGGCCAAGATGGTGGCCGAGCCGGATGGGTATGCGCGCCACTACGTTCCCGAGACGCCGGAGGTCCTCTGTTATTCGCGCATGGTCGACCCTGGCCGGAAGACCACCGTCTATTTCAACGCACCCAAGGAGCCAGGCCGATACGTCTATTTCTGTACCTTTCCGGGGCATGCGCAGCTCATGCGAGGGATCTTGGTGGTGGAGTAGGCGAGGGTACGCCTAGGGGCAGGGTGGGGCGGATCCTTAAGATGAGATGAAACTATCATTATCCCGCTGGGGTTCTATAGTCAGTGAACCCCCTTATGCGCCTTCTTGTCTTATTCGTCTGCTTGTTCCTTGGTCTTTCCGCCCAGGCCGCCGCGAAGAAGGAGGCCAAGAAGGACGCCAAGAAGGCCGAGCCGGTCATCAAGGCCGTGACCCCGCCCGCCGCGCCGATCGCTTCCCTCGGCGAGCGCACTCCGATCTGGCATACCTGGACGGACAAGGAAGGCCAGAAACTCGACGCCCGCTTCTGCGGTCTCGCCGGCGAGTACATCACCCTGCAGGCCCGCGACGGCCGCACCTTCCACTTCAAGGTGGAGATGCTCGCCACCGAGGACGTCGACTTCGCCAGGAGCTGCGTCGAGCGTAACCGCGGCAACAGCTTCAGCCCGGCCGTGATCGCCTCGGCCGCGGCCGACATCGACCGTCTGGTCGGCGCCGTCCTGGCCGCCAACAAGCAGACGCTCAACGCTCCCGCCACCGACGAGCAGTTCCTCCGACGCATCTATCTCGACGCCGCCGGTCGCGTGCCGACGGCCAAGGAGGCCGCCACCTTCCTGGCGAGCAACGCCCCGGACAAGCGCGCCAAGCTGATCGACGAGCTCGTCTTCTCGCCGAGCTACACCATGCAGATGTTCAACTGGATGGCGGACCTCCTGCGCGTGAAGGACACCTTCGCCAAGGGCGTGCCCGCCTTCAGCTTCGAAGACTGGCTCAAGGCCCGCCTCGCCGCGGACACCCCTTGGGACAAGCTCGTCTCCGAGATGATCACCGCGGACGGACGCCTGTGCGACAACGGCGCGACCGGCTTCATGCTCTTCGACGCCGAGATGCCGCTGGACGGCGTCTCGAACCTCATGACCACCTTCCTGGGCACCAACATGGCCTGCGCGCAGTGCCATGACCATCCGTTGGCCGAGTGGAAGCAGCGCGACTTCTATCAGATGGCCGCCTTCTTCGGCGCCACCGACGGCAAGGACGAAGCCATCCTGGGCGCCATCAACAAGGCCGCCAGGGGCGACACCGCCTTGCCGAAGGCCGCCGTCAAGAAGATCGCCGACATCAATTCCTTCCGGATGGAAGACACCGACAAGCAGAAGCTGACCTTCCCCAAGGACTACAAGTACAAGGACGCCAAGGCCGGCGAGCCGGTGACGCCTTCGCTGATCGCGTGGAGCAAGGGCGACAAGTCGTTGCCGGTCTACAACGTCAACACCAAGACCCCTTCCCAGCTGCGCGACGAATTCGCCCGCTGGCTGACGAGCCCGCAGAATCCGCGCTTCGCGACCAACATCGCCAACCGCATCTGGAAGAAGGCCTTCGGCCTCGGCGTCATCGAGCCCGTCAACGACATCGACGACCTCGGCGAGGCGAGCAGCCCCGAGCTCATGGCGCACCTGACCTTCGTCATGAAGGCCGCCAAGTTCGACCTGCGCGAAGTCCAGCGCGTCATCTACAACTCCAAGACCTACCAGGCATCGGCCAGCGCCACGCCCGACCTCGGCAAAGCCAAGTATCTCTTCAACGGCCCGCTCGTCCGACGTCTCAGCGCCGAGCAGGTCTGGGACAGCCTGATCGCGGCCGGCGGTTCCAGCCTCGGCCTGGCCAACGGTTACGACGGCGACAAGCCCATCAGCCGATTCTCGCTCATGCTCGCCCGGGCGAGCGAACTCCCCCAGCCCTCTCCGGAGACCCACTTCCTGCGCCTGTGGGGGCAGGGCGACCGGCTGCTGGCCGATTCGTCGACCAACGACGGCAGCGTGCCGCAGGTCTTGCAGATGATGAACGGCTCCGTCGGCAAGCTCGTCGCCGATGCCCGCTCCGCCGCCGTGATCGACGCCACGAAGGAAAAGGCCCCGGAAGCGCAGGTCACCTCGCTCTATCTTTCCTACCTCTCCCGCAAGCCGACCAACAAGGAGCTGATCGCCGCGAGCAAGTCGCTCAAGGACGGCCTAGCCTTGACGGACCTGGCCTGGGTCCTCGCCAACACCCGCGAATTCCTCTTCGTCCAATGAGCATCCACCCCACCGCCAATCTCCTCCGCAACCCCGAGGACCGTCGCAGCTTCATCGAGAAGTGCGCCAAGATCTCCTTCGGCCTGAGCGTCCTCCCGTTCTTCACGCGGATCGCCGAAGCCGCCGAGGCGCCGGGCGCGGTCAAGGCGCCGAACGCCGGCCTGCCTGGTTTCGGCAAGGCCAAGCGCGTCATCTTCCTGCAGCTCAACGGCGGCATGTCCCACATCGACACCTTCGATCCGAAGACCGGCGCGTCCAAGGGGCCTGGTTCGATCGTCTCCGCCAAGGGCGACATGCAGCTGACTTCCTATCTTCCGGAGACGGCCAAGATCAGCGACAAGATCACCGTCATCCGTTCCATGACCGCCAAGGTCGGCGTCCACGCTTCGGCGTCCTACCTCATGCGCACCGGCTTCGAGCAGCGCGGCACCGTGCAGCACCCGACCATCGGGGCCTGGGCGCAGCACTTCCTCGGTGCGAGCCACAAGACCCTGCCGTCCTCCGTCACCGTCAACCGTTCGTCGAACCATGGCAACGGTTGGTTCCCGGCCGCCTATTCGCCGCTGCCGATCCTCAATCCCGCCGACGGCCTGCTGGATACCAAGAGCCCCGTGAGCGAGGCGACGGCGGCCAAGCGTACCGGCTTGCTCGCCGAACTTGACGCCGGTTTCGGCGGCAAGGCGTCGGACGAGAGCGTCAAGTCCTACAACGAGTTCTACGAGTCCACCTTCCAGCTCATGAAGAGCACGGACCTCAAGGCCTTCGACCTTGCGGCCGAGTCGGCCGAGACGAAGGCCCGTTACGGCAAGAGCAAGTTCGGCCAGGGCTGCCTGCTGGCGCGCCGTCTCGTCGAGAACGGCGTGCGCTTCGTCGAGGTCGCCATCG
>RGES01000195.1 GCA_009917805.1 Verrucomicrobiota bacterium | reverse complement strand
CCCCCGCGCAGGGTCAGTTCCCTCGGGCGGGGGAAGAACGTGAGCACCGGAAGGGCCATGGCACGAGGGTTAGCCCCCGGGGGCGGACGGGCAAGACGCTAAGATAAGGTCGGCCGACGCTTCCCGCTTGGAACAAACCCCGGACCGTCTACATCTTAACGCCTTACCCCGCATCCCCATGCCTCGTTCCTCCCTTGCGCTCTTCCTCTTCGCCGCCGCCGCCCAGGCCGTGCCGGAAGGGTTCGTCATCCGCGAATTCCTCGGCAACGCCCAGGACCCCGAGATCTATCCGACCGCCGTGTCGGCCGCCGCCAATGGCGACATCTACGTCTCTTCGGACAAGAACGGCTCGCTCGGCCACATCCCGGGCATGGGCCGTATCCTCCTCGCACGCGACACCAAGGGCGCCGGCAAGGCCGACCAGGTGATCGAGTACACCAAGGTCGAGAGCCCGCGCGGCGGCCATTTCGTCGGCGGCGCCCTCTATCTCGTTCACCCGCCCTTCCTCTCCAAGTTCCAGGACAAGGACGGCGACGGCAAGGCCGACTACAATACCGAACGCACCCTCCTCGTCGACGGTCTCGGCGGCGGTATCGAGCACCCCCGCGGCGCCGACCATACCACCAACGGCTGCCGCATGGGCATCGACGGCTGGCTCTACATCGCCGTCGGCGACTTCGGGGCGGGCCTCCTCCGTGACAAAGACGGCGCCATCGGCCTCGGCGACAAGAAGCGCGTGACCCTCTACGGCGGCGGCGTGATGCGCGTCCGCCCCGACGGCACCGAGCTCGAGGTCTACACCGAGATGACCCGCAACATCTGCGACATCGCGATCTCCCCGACCCTCGACCTCTTCTCCCGCGACAACACCAACGACGGCAAGGGGTGGAACACGCGCTTCCACCACTTCACCTCTCTCGCCAACCCCGGCTACCCTCGTCTGTACAAGAACTTCGACGATGAGATCGCCCATCCTCTCGCCGACTACGGCGGCGGCTCCGGCACCGGCGGCCTCTATCTGAGCGAGCCCGGTTTCCCCGGCGACTTCGGCGAATCCCTCTTCACGTGCGACTGGACGACCGGCACGCTCCATCGCCACCCCATCCGCCGTTTCGAAGCCACCTTCGTCGCCCAGCAGGAGACCTTCGAGAAAGTCCCGCGCGCGACCGACTTCGACGTCGACGGCAATTCCCGCCTCTTCCTCACCGATTGGCGCGGCGGCGGCTTCGACTACCTCGGCAAGAACAAGCCCAGGACCAGGAAGGTGATGAAGGACGGCGTCGAGGTCGAGGAACCGATCTTCTATCCGAACGGCATCGTCCAGCTCATCACCGCCAAGGACGTGAAGCCCAACGTCTACGTCGACGTCACCAAGCTCTCCGACGCCGACCTCGTGAAGCAGCTCTCCTCGAAGTCCGCCGTCCAGCGCCTCGAGACCCAGCGCCAGATCATCGACCGCGCCAAGCCGGAGCTCGCCGAGCCCGTCCTCGCGATCGCGAAGTCCGGCTCGGAGCACCTCTACTCCCGCGTCGCCGCGATCTTCACGTACAAGCAGCTGCTCGGCGCCAAGGCCAACGAGGCTCTCGTCGCCCTCGCCAAGGACGCCGCCGTCCGCGAGTTCGCCCTGCGCGCGCTCGCCGATCGCAGCACCCAGCTCGAAGGCGTGCCGGTACAGCTCTTCGTCGAGGCCTTGGCCGACGCCGACCCGCGCGTCCGTCTCCAGGCCCTGATCGGCCTGCAGCGCCTCGGCGCGAAGGATGCCGCCTCGGCGATCCTCGCCGCCGCCGGCACCTGGGCCGCCGACGAGTCCAAGCTCGGCGAAGGCGAGCACTACCGCTTGCCGCACACCGCGATCGCCGCGCTGACCCGTCTGGGCAACGCCAAGGCCTGCCTCGCCGCCATCGCCTTCCCTGCCCAGCGCAACATCGCCTTCCGCGCGCTGCAGGGCATCCACTCCGACGAAGCCGTCGACGGCCTGCTCGCGCTCAGCCTGAGCGGCGAAGAACCCGTGCGCTTCGCCGCGGTCTCGGCCCTCGCCCGCCTCTACCACGTCGAGAAGCCTTGGAACTACAAGGACTGGTGGAATACCCGCCCCGACGACCGCGGCCCGTATTTCGAGCCGATCGCCTGGTCCGCCACCGAACGCATCCATAAGGGCATCGAAGACGCCTACGCCAAGCTGCCGGGCAACCTGCGCATGGCGTCCCTCGAGATCCTCGCGAAGAACCGCATCGCGATCACCGACCTGAAGCTCGAAGGCCTCGACCCGCTCCGCCTCGCGATGGCCACGCAGACCCTGCGTCCGGCGGACCAGGCGCTCCTCGTCGACGCCGCCCTCCAGTCCTCGCGCAAGTGGGAAGAGCGCCTCGACTGCTACAAGGCCCTCCTGAAGGTCGAAGGCGAAGCCGGCCTCGAGCCGCGCGTGAAGGTCCTCGCCGGCTGGTCCAAGGACGCCAAGGCCCCGGCCGCCGCCACGCAGGCGATCAGCGACTTCATCTACGAGGCCGAACGCGGCAACCAGGTGAACAAGCTCCGCGCGATGGCCAACAAGGCCGAAGACGCCGCTTCCACCATCCTCTGGAAGGCGCTCCTCAACGTGCTCAGCAGTCCGCTCACCAAGGACAAGCAGAAGAAGGACGTCCGTACGCACGTCGAGAAGAACCCGCGCGACATCGGCTTCTTCCACGCCATCGCCGACCTCGGCCTGACCGGCTTCGACCCGCAGCTCCAGGAAGGCATGAAGGGCGACAACGTCATCCAGATCAAGGCCGCCCAGGAAGCGCTCGCCGCCGGCAAGCTCGCCGCCGCCAGCAAGGGCAAGAAGATCGCGCAGCTCGACGCCAAGCTCGTCGCGAACGCCGCCCTCAAGGGCCGCGGCAACGTGAAGACCGGCCAGCGGCTGTTCACGCAGCAGGGCTGCGTGGCGTGCCACGCCATCGATCTCGCCGCCGAACAGAAGGGCCCGTACCTCGGCGCCGCCGGCGCGAAGTTCCCGCGCGAGTACCTCATCGAGTCCGTGATGGATCCGAACAAGGTCGTCGCCCAGGGCTTCCAGACCGTGGTGTTCACGATGAAGAACGGCCCCGAGCAGATGGGCTTCGTCACCGCCGAAGCCGACGGCGTCGTCACCCTCCGCAACATCGCCGGCCAGGTTTCCAAGATCAAGCGCGACGACGTGAAGGAGGAGAAGCATCTCCCGCAGTCCATGATGCCCGCCGGCCTCGCCGCCGGCCTCACGGTCGAGGAGTTCACCTCCCTCATCGAGTACCTC
>RGES01000194.1 GCA_009917805.1 Verrucomicrobiota bacterium | reverse complement strand
ACCGCGACCGTGCTCAAGCCGCAGAAGACCGTCCGCCCGGACGGCCGCGCCACCGAGCTCAGCGCCAAGGGCCGCCACGACCCGTGCGTCCTGCCGCGCGCCGTGCCCATCGTCGAAGCCATGGCCGCCTTGGTGGCCGTGGACCACTGGATCCGCGACCGCGGACAGAACGCCCCCTTCGGCCGCTGCGGACGCAAGGCATGACGCCGCTCATCATCATCCTCGGTCCCACGGGCGCAGGCCGGGCCGACACGGTGCGCGAGCTGGCCGAGAACGCCTGGCCCGAAGGCCGCAAGGTCCGCATCCTCCGCGAAGCGCGCGAAGGCGGCGGCGCGCCGGACCAATGGGAATTCAAGGGCGGCCAGGCCATCCTCCCCGCACCGGGCGACGAAGACGTCGCGATCATCGTGACCCACGGCGCGCTCCACGTCGTCGACCAGATGGAGGCGCTCCACCGCGCCATCAGGCCGATGATGCCCGACGCCGTCTGGCGCGTGGCCCGCATCATCACCGTCGTCGACTGCCCGCTCGCGATGAAGCACAAGGCCGTCGAGGAATGGTACCGCGTCTGCGTGCACTTCTCCGACGCCGTCGTCATCAACCGCCGCTGGGAAGTCCCCGGCCAATGGGTCAGCAAGTTCCTCGAACCGTACGAGAAGGAATTCTACCCCTGCCTCTTCTTCAACCTCACCAAGGTCGGCGCGATCGCCAATCCGCCCGCCGTCATCGACGGCGAGCCGCTGCGCCTGACGCACATCTTCGACGACATCGACGCGGTCGACGAGATGGAGTTCGACGAGGACAACCTGCCGGACGAACCGTTCGACCTCGTCCGTCAGGTGGACAAGTATTTCGCGCGCGACGAACTCGGCCGACGCAACATCCTCGTCCCGGAGATCGGCGACCTGCTCAAGCAGGAAGGCCGCGGCTGAGCCCCTTCCGATGCGGCCGCTGATCGTCACCTACGCCTGGCTGCTGACCCGCCTCCCCGAAGCGTTCGCGCGGTGCAACGCCGCCGTGCTCGGCGAGGTGCTCTGGCTCCTCCGCGGCAAGCTGATCCGCCGCAACCTCGCGCGGGCCTTCCCCGACAGGGACGCCGCCTGGGTCCGCCGCATCGGGCGCACTTCCTGCCGGCGCACGGCCGAGATGGGCCTCTTCTCCATCGCTTCGCCGCTGATGGCGGAGGCCGAGATCCGCGACCGCGTCGTCGTCGACGAGAGCATGACGGGCGCCGAACACGGCCTGCCGCCCAAGGGCACCGGCGCGGTGCTCTTCGTCCCGCACTTCGCGCTGATGGAGATGATGACTGCGGCGACGCTGATCCGCCCCGAGCTCGCCAAGCGCGAGTGGGTCGTCATCTACCGCCCCCTCGACCAGCCCGCGGCCGAACGCTGGGTCAAGGAGGCCCGCGAACGTTTCGGCATGAAGCTCGCCTCGCGCCGCGACGGCTTCGCGCACTCGATGAAGGCCGTCCGCGAAGGCCAGGTCGCCGCCATCCTCTTCGACCAGACGACCCAGAGCGGGTCGATCTGGCAGTTCCTCGGCGCGCCCTGCGCGGTCACCGAACTGCCCGGGATCATCGCGCAACGGTTCAAGTGCCCGAGCCGCATCTTCTGGGCCGACCGCACCGGTTTCTGGCGCTGCCGCCTCCGCATGGAAGCCCTGCGCGCGACGGACTCCATCGGCCTGACGATCGAATCGAACCGCTGGCTCGAGGACAAGCTGCGCTCCGGCGACGACACCTGCGCGAACTGGCTCTGGGCGCACGACCGCTGGAAGCACGGCCGGCACCCGTTCAAGAAGCTCGGCGAATAAGCCTTACTGCTTGGGAGCGGCGGGCGGCGTGGCCGGGGCCGCGGCTTCGCCTTCGGCGAGCTTGCGGCGCTTCTTGTCGCCCTTCTCGCCTTCCTTGCCGTCGGCCGACTTGCCCTTTTCCTTGGCGAGCTCGGGGCCGTATTTCTCGGAAAGCTTGCGGACGAAATCGAGGCGCTGTTCGGGCGTGAGGGCCTGGATGCGCGCGCGTTCGGCCTTGGCCTCCTCGGGGCTCAGGGTCTTGAAGTGATGCTCGAGGACGCGGGCGCCGAAGCTGCCGCGCTCGCGCATCTCCTTCATGATCTTATGGCGCTCTTCCGGCGTGGCGGCCTCGTACTTGGCGAGGTTGGCGGAGAACTCGCGTCGCGATTCGGGCGACATGCGCTCCATCTTCTCGATGGCGGCGCGCATGCGGGTGAGACGCTCGGGCGGCAGCTCGAGGATCTTGCGGATGGTCTGGATCTCCTCGGCGGTCGGCTCGGAACCCGCGGACTGCTGGGCAAAGGAGGCGGCGGCCGCCAGGAAGAGAGCCGGGAGGAAGAGGAACGGCTTCATCGGATCAGGAGCCGGGGGCGTTGAGCACCTCGACCACGCTGGACTTCTCCACCGCGGGCGAAAGGAGCGAGAGGTCGGCGGAGGCGCCGAGCAGGTCGGCGAACTGGGCGGACTCGTCGCGGGCGACGAGGGCGAGCGTCTGGCGGTTGAGCGCCTCCTCGGAAGGAGCGGACAAGGTGAGGACGGCGACGAGGCAGGCGGCGGCGGCCGTGGCGACGGAGCTCCAGCGGATGACGACGCGGCGGCGGCGGTCGGCGCGGACGGCGACGACGACGCGGTCGGCGAAGCCGGGGACGGCCACGGAACGGCCACGGCTGAGCGAAGCGGCGAGTTCCTGGTCGAAGGTGTTATGGTGAGGCTTTTCCATGGCTCAGTTCATGGGGTTAAACACCGCGGGGAGCGGCAAGTTGCAGGGTTCATTCGTTTCCATAGAAGTCTTTCAGGAGCTCGCGCAGGCGGCTCCGGGCGCGGTGGATCCAGGTCTTCACCGAGGAGACCGGCACGCCCATGATCTCGGCGATGTCCTCGTACGGCAGCTCCTGCTGGACGACGAGGAGGATGGCGGTGCGTTGCTCGGGGGGCAGCTGGGCGATCGCCCGCTGGAAGGCTTCGTCGAGCTCGGCCACCTTCCGCGCGGACTGCTGGGACGAATCTCCCGGCTCGGCGGCGAACTCCAGGGCGGTCGTCGGCTTGCGGCCGCGGCGGCGCCACTCGTTGAGCACGAGGTTGTGGGCGATATGGATCAGGTAGGTGCTCAGCTTCGCCTCCGGGCGCCAGCGGGCGGCCGCGCGATGCAGGCGGATGAAGACTTCCATCGCGAGCTCCTCGGCGGTGGCGAGGGAGCCGACTTCGCCGCGGAGGTAGCCGACGAGGCGGGCATGATGGCGATGCACGAGCAGCCGGA
>RGES01000193.1 GCA_009917805.1 Verrucomicrobiota bacterium | reverse complement strand
AGGGATAGGGGTAGGGGTGGCGAACCGATGCAAAGTTGACCCGTTGGCCCGTTGGCCAGAGCGAGGCAGCGTTAGCTGGCAAGTTGGCAAGTTGACATGTTGACAAGGGAGCCACGCCGAGAGGCTTGGTTGAACAGCGGGGCAATCCTGGCCAAGCCGCTGCATCGGGTAGGGACAGCACCACGTGCTGTCCTCAGCCGCCGGATGGTGGCCGGAAGGTAGGGGCGCGATTTATCGCGCCCTCTTCGGCGGAGTGCGCGGCGAAGCCACGCCCCTACCTTAATCCACGGTTGAGCGAGGCCGCTCAACCCTACCTAAGGCATGCACTCTCCCGATACTCGATACTCTCATTCCCTCCCGCCCTCCTTTACTTCTTCTTCGCCCTCTTCTTCTTGGAAGCCTTCGGCGCTTCGACCGACTTCGCCAACCACTGTCCATATTCAGCTTCAGACACTTCGCTGGCCGCGAGACCAAGCGTCTGGATCACGACTTCTACTTCGGACGCTTTGAAAGTCAGGCCGTTCAGTTCCAGGAATGCGGCCGCTGCCATGAAGCCCGTCCGCTTGTTGCCATCCGTGAACGGATGCCCCTGGACGATTCCCACGGCATAAGCCGCGGCCAGGCGAGCCAAGGTAGGTTCGCCGTAAGAAAACAGATGCTGCGGCCGGGCCAGCGCCGACTGCAGGCGGCTGGCGTCGCGGATACTCGCGTCGCCGCCATAATCCGCGACGACGAGTTCGTGGAGCGCCAAGAGGGACTCCAGGCCCAGCCAATGAGGCTCTTTCATTTGGCCAGTTCGCCGAGGGCGTTCCGGTAACGGCGGCTCAAAGACTTGAAGACCGCCAACTCCTTCGCGAAATCGGGGTTGGTCGCAAAGAGGCGGACGCCGTCCTTGGAGGCGGAGTAATCAAGGCCGTCGCCCTCCTCGACGCGCAGCTGCTCAAGGACTTCCTTCGGGAGGATCACTCCGAGCGAATTACCGATGCGACGCACTTTGAGCTTCTTGGCCATGCGCTTAATGTGACAACATTTGTTATAACACCAAGCCTGAAGCAAAGTTTCCGGCCTCCGGCTTCCCTTTCGATGTCATCGCATCCGTCGGGCTTGAGGGCGGACGCGATAGTGGTCACGCCCCTACCCAAGGCCATCACTCCCCCGATACTCCATACTCGACACTCTATACTCTCCGGGCCTCCGCCTTAGGCCCGCCGTCCCGGCGCCCGATCCACGACCTTCTTCATGCGACGCAAGATCTCGCGCAGGCGTTCGCGGGGGCAGCCGAAATTGAGACGCACGTGGCCGGGGCCGCCGCCGATGCCGCCCTTCTCGAACTCGGCATGCGCGTCCTCGAAGCCGAGGGCGGTGATGTCGAACCAGACGAGGAAGCTGGCCTGCGGACGCTGGCGGAGCACGACGCCGGGCATGGACTTGAGTTCCTGCTCGATGAGGTCGAGGTTGCCGCGGAGATACTCGACGCACTCGAGGCGCCAGGGTTCGCCGTGTTCGAACGCGGCCTGCGTCGCGGCGAGGCCGAAGACGTTCTGGTCGAGCGAGAGGCCTTGGATGATCCGACGGAAGCGCGTGCGGAGATTGGCGTCGGGGATGATCGCGAAGCCGCAGGTGAGGCCGGCGACGTTGAAGGTCTTGCTCGCGGCCATCAGCGTGACGGTGCGGGCGGCGAGGTCCTCGCCCATCGCGGCGAAGACGGTGTGCTTCGCGGCCGGGTCGAGCACGAGGTCGCAGTGGATCTCGTCGGAGCAGACCGTCAGCTCATGCTTGCGCACGAGCGCGGCGATGCGGTCGAGTTCGCCGCGGTCGAAGACGCGGGCGAGCGGGTTGTAAGGATTGCAGAGCAGGAGCACCTTGGCGTGCGGCTGCGCGCAGGCGGCCTCGAGCTTGGCCCAGTCGAACGTCCAGCGGCCGTCCACGAACACCATCTCGAGCTTGAGCGGATTGCGCTCGGACAGGACCGGCGCCGTCATGAACGGCGGGTAGACGGGGACGGTCGTGACGACGGATTCGCCGGGCTTGCTGGCGCAGCGGATGGCGGCGTGGATGCCGGGCACGAGCGAGCACATGAACGTGATCCACTCGGGCTTGATCTCCCAGCCATGGCGGCGACGCACGTGGCTGACGATGGAAGCGAAGACGGCGTCACGCTGCGCGGGGTAGCCGTACACGCCGTGCGCGGCGCGGGCCTGGACGGCTTCGATGACGGCGGGCGGCGCCTTGAAATCCATGTCGGCGATCCAGCAAGGGATGACGTCCTTGTCGGAATACTTGTGCCACTTGGTGCTGTCGGTCCCGGCGCGTTCCGGACAGCTGTCGAAATCGAAAGCCATAGTCTGAGGTGAACCTTGGATTGAACCGCAGGACGGGCAAACGCAATCTGCCGACATGCCGTCCGTCCGTGTCATGCCCGCCACCCTCGCCGGATGCCGGGTCCGCGTCGGCTCGCTCGACGGCTTCGCGGTCGCGGTGACCGAGTCCGGGGATCTCATCCTCCGCCAGCCGACCCGCTCCGCCGACTTCCGCCGTCGGCTCAAGGACTGGGGCTGCGTCGTGGTCGCCGGTCGCCTGCCGAAGGTCCGCGCCATCCGCGCCCACGGCACCCGCTTCCAGCTCAAGGTCTGGCAAGCCTGCCAACGGATCCGCCCCGGCCAGACCGCCACCTATGGCGCGCTGGCCAAGTCGATCGGCTGCCGCTCCGCCCAGGCCGTCGGCACCGCGCTGGGCGCCAACCCTTTGGCGGTCCTCATCCCCTGCCACCGCATCGTCAGCGCCACCGGCGCCGGCGGCTTCGCCTGGGGGCTGGCCCGCAAACGCCGCTGGCTGCAAGCCGAACGCGATGGGGTGGCTGGCTGACCTCGACCGCGGGTTCTTCGACCTGGTCTTCCCGCGGGATTGCGCCGTCACGCAGGAGCCGATGGACGACGAGAACCGGGCGCACCTCTCGCCCGCCGGTGCCGACCAGCTCGCCCGCATCCACGACCCGCGCTGCCTGACCTGCGGCCATCCCTTCGAAGGTATCCTCGAAGGCGACCGAGCCTGCCCGCACTGCCTGGACCTCCGGCCGGCCTTCGCCCGGGCGGTCTGCGCCTTCCGCGCCCGCGGACCCGCCCGACGGATCATCCATCGCATCAAATACGAACGGTGCCCCTTTCTGGCCGACGATCTCGCCCATGCGGCCTTGGCCGACGAGGTCTTCCGACGTCACCTCGCCGGCTCGGTCCTCGTCCCGGTCCCGCTGCACGCTGCCCGCAAGTTCGATC
>RGES01000192.1 GCA_009917805.1 Verrucomicrobiota bacterium | reverse complement strand
CGGCGGCCTTGGCCTTGGCGCCGAAGGCGGCGCCGAAGGTGGCGGCGCCGGCGACGTTGGACTTCAGCTTCTGTCCGCGGAGATCCTTGGAGGTGGTGGCGAGCGAGACCAGAGTCACGCCCTTGTCGTCGTCGATGGCCTGGGCGTAGAGATGAATATGGGTCATCTTGAGGGCCAGGCGGGGACGGGCGGCGGTGCCGCGCACCGTCTTGCGGATGCGCCAGCGGCGCTTCTGCGCCAGGAGATTCTTCTTCTGCAGTTTCATGGAATGTGTTCGGTTCGGGCGGATTAGGCCGTCTTCTTGCCTTCCTTACGGCGGACGAATTCACCTTCGACGCGGACGCCCTTGCCCTTGTAAGGCTCGACCGGCTTGTAGAGCTTGATCGAGGAGGCGACCTGGCCGACCATGTGGCGGTCGGCGCCGGTGATGACCAGCTTGGTGCCGTCGGTCACGACGACGTTGACGCCGGTCGGGATGGTGTAGCGGATCGGGTGGGAGTAACCGAGGGCGAGGTCGAGGACGTTGCCCTTGAGGGCGGCCTTGAAACCGACGCCTTCGATCAGGAGGGTCTTCGAGTAGCCCGTGGCCACGCCTTCGCACATGTTGCGGATGATGGCGCGGACGGTGCCGTGGAGGGCGCCGGCGGTGCCGGGCTTCTGGACCTTGCCGGCAGCGTCCTTGACCTCGGTGAGGTCAGTGACGTTGACGACCTTGGCGTCGGCGACGACGCCGATCTCCTTCGGGAAGGGTTTCGAGAGTTCGCCCTTCGGTCCCTTGACGACGACGACGTTGCCCTTGACGGACACGGTCACCTTGTCGGGGATGTTGACGGGCTGCTTACCAATTCGGCTCATTGAGTTGCTTGTTTTAAGGGTTGGACGGATTACCAGACCTTCGCGAGGAGCTCGCCACCGACCTTCTGGCGGCGGGCTTCGGCGTCGGTCATGACGCCACGGGAGGTGGTGAGGATGGAGACGCCCATGCCGCCGATGACCTTCGGGACGGAGCTGTATCCGGCGTAGACGCGACGACCAGGGGTCGAGACGCGCTCGATGCTGGTGATGGCGGGGACGCCGGCGACGTACTTGAGGGTGAGTTCGAGGACGGGCAGGCCTTCGCGCTCGGCCTTGCGGGCGGAGGCGACGTAACCGGCGTCGACGAGGATCTTGGCGACGCCTTCGCGGAGACGGGACCACTGGACGGTGATCACGGCCTTGTTGGCCTGCGAAGCGTTGCGGATGGAGGTCAGGAAATCCCCGACGGTGTCAGTAGAAGCGGACATGGTTTTGGTTTTGCTGTTGGATTACCAGGAGGCCTTGGTGACGCCGGGGATCTGGCCGTTGAGCGCGAGCTCGCGGAAGGTGATACGGGAGAGGCCGAACTTGCGGATGAACGCACGCGGACGACCGGAGATGGAGCAGCGGTTCTTCTGGCGGACCTTCGACGAGCTGCGAGGCAGCTTGGCGAGCTTGCGCTGGGCTTCGTAGAAGGCTTCCTCGGTGACCTTGGGGTCGGCGAGGGTCTTCTTGAGTTCGGCGCGCTTGGCGGCGTACTTCTTGACGAGGCGGTCGCGCTTGAGGGCGCGCTGGATGACGGACTTCTTGGCCATGCTGGTAAGGAGTGGGAGGATTAGGCCTTGGCGGCGGTGGCGGTGGCGGCGGCCGCGTCGGCGGCGCTGGAGCGACGGAACGGCATGCCGAGGAGGCGGAGCAGTTCGCGACCTTCGTCGTCGGTCTCGGCGGAAGTCACGATGATGACGTCCAGGCCGATGTTGGCGCGCTGCTGACCATCGGCCTGGGTCTCAGGGAAGATGGTGTGGTCGGCGATGCCGAGGGAGTAGTTGCCGCGGCCGTCGAGACGGTTGGAGGTGCCGCGGAAGTCGCGGATCATCGGGAGGGCCACCGCGGTGAGGCGGAGGTAGAACTCCCACATGCGGGCGCCACGCAGGGTCACCATGCAGCCCAAGGTCATGCCTTCGCGGACCTTGAAGGCGGCGACCGACTTGGAGGCCTTGGTGAGGACCGGCTTCTGACCGGAGAGCTTGGTGATCTCCTTCACGACTTCGGCGATGTGGCCTTTGTCGGCTTCGGCCTTGAAGGCGGAATTGAGGACGATCTTCTTCAGGTTCGGGACCTGATGGACGTTCTTGTAACCGCGGCTCTTGATGAGCTCGGGGACGACCTTCTCGAGGTAGTACTTCTTCAGGTAAGGGACGGATGCCATTTTCGTGTTAAGTCTCGGGGGGTTTCGTCGGGATTATTTCTTGGCGGCCTTGGCCGGCTTCTTGGCGCGACGGGCGTCCCAGAGGGAGCCGAGCATCACGTTGGAGCGATGGATGGGGGCTTCGCGCTCGGTGATGCCGCCCTGCCCGTCCTGGGTGCGCTTCAGGTGGCGCTTGACGAGGTTCAGGCCCTCGATGGTGACGCGTTCGTCGGCACGGTTGTAGCTGACGATCTTGCCACGCTTGCCTTTTTCGGCGCCGGAGATGACGACGACTTCGTCACCCTTCTTGATGTCGGTCTTGGACATGGTGGTTCAGAGTACCTCGGGAGCGAGGGAGATGATCTTCATGAAGTTCTTGCTGCGGAGTTCGCGAGCGACGGGCCCGAAGATGCGGGTGCCCTTGGGGTTGCCGTTTTCGTCGAGGATGACGACGGCGTTGGTGTCGAAGCGCAGGTAGCTGCCATCCGCGCGGCGGATGGGGGCGACGGTGCGGACGATCACGGCGCGGCAGACGGAACCCTTCTTCACCTGGGCGTCAGGCGTGGAGTCCTTGACGGAGCAGATGATGATATCGCCCACGCCGGCGGTGTCGGTGAGCTGGCCGAGGCGGCGGATCATGCGGACCCTGCGGGCTCCGGTGTTGTCGGCTACTTCGAGCCGGGAAAGCATCTGAATCATTGTGAGAAGGGTCTGGAGTGGAGGGTGGACCGATTAGTCGTCGATGGACTCGGCGGCGATCTTCGCGGCTTCGACGACGCGGATGACGCGCCAGCGCTTCAGCTTCGAGAGCGGGCGGGTCTCCATGATCTCGACCTTGTCGCCGGGCTTGCACTCGTTCTTCTCGTCATGGGCGTGCAGGACGGTACGGCGCTTGACTTCCTTGCCGTAGACGGGGTGCGGAACGGTGTACTGGAAGTTCACCTTGATGGATTTGTCGCCCGAGCGGGAGGCGACGAGACCCTGGAGGGTCTTGCGGTTGGAGCGGTCTTCGGACATCGGTAAATGTGGTTGGTGGGTGGATTACTTCTTCTTCGCCGGGGCGGACTTGCCGGAAAGGACGGTCATGCAC
>RGES01000191.1 GCA_009917805.1 Verrucomicrobiota bacterium | reverse complement strand
GCGCTGAAGCTCAAGGAGATCTCTTATATCCACGCCGAGGGCTATCATGCCGCCGAACTCAAGCATGGCCCCATCGCCTTGCTGACCCCCGGCATGCCGGTCGTCGTACTGGCCAACCGTTCGCCCGTCGTCGACAAGACCTTGGGCAACGCCGAGGAGTGCAAGGCCCGCGGTGCGCGCATCATCGCCATCGTCACCGAAGGCGGCCCGGAGGCGGCGATCGCCGACGACGTCATCCGGATCCCCGACTGCGATCCTTTGATCGCGACGATTCCCGCCGTCGTGGCGTTGCAGCTGCTGTCTTATCACGTGGCCCGTCTGCGTGGCTGTCCCATCGATCAGCCGCGTAACCTGGCGAAGTCCGTGACCGTGGAGTAAGGGAAAGGCCTTAGCGATAGACCCCAGACCCTTGCCATTGCTTGGGACTGAGGCCGGGCCTTGCTCGAAGCGCCATGAATGAACGCTCCAAGAAGAAGTGCCGATGCTGCCGGAAGACCAAGACCCTCGACATGTTCCACCGGCTCGAAGGCACCGCGGCGATCCATCCGTTCTGCCGTCCGTGCCTCGGCGCGGCGGCCCGCCGCCGTTCGGCCCTCCGCGGGGCCCGCCGGACGGAGACCACCCGGGCCTGCGCCCAATGCGACCAGGAACTGCCCGTCCAGATGTTCCACTGGCTCCGGGCCTCCGGCAGCTACCACAGCTACTGCCGCCCGTGCCATGCCGCCTACATGGCCGAGCGTTACCGCCGCCTGCAGGGCGAACGGTGACGTTCTGAAAAAGGTTTCCCGCTGGTGGCTGGACGGGGACTTGAACCCCGAACCAATTGATTAAGAGTCAACTGCTCTACCATTGAGCTATCCAGCCAGACAGCGGGATGGGAATGAGTGCAAGACGCGGGCAGGATTTCAAGAGCAAATGCACTTTAATCGCCAGAGAGTTTCCGGGCAGGGGCAAGGAGGTGTTCGGAGTGGCCAGACCGGGACTCGAACCCGGAACCAATTGATTAAAAGTCAACTGCTCTACCATTGAGCTATCTGGCCTGCCGAACGCATCGATTACGACACGCCCGAAGGGAGGGGTAAAGAAAAATTGAACCTCAGCGATGACCGCGCTGGCGGACGGCCTCGAAAAGGCAGACACCGGCGGAGACGGACACGTTGAGGCAGGGGACCTGGCCGAGCATCGGGATGCGCAGAAGGAAGTCGCAGGTCTCGGCGGTCAGGTGACGGATGCCGTCGCCTTCCGCCCCGAGGACGATCGCCAACGGGCCGTTGAGCTTGGCGGCGTAGAGCGATTGGCTCGCCTTATGGTCGGAGGTCCCGGCGATCCACACGCCGGCGTCCTTCAGTTTGACGAGGGCGTTGCGCAGGTTGTTGGCCTGGACGATGGGGAGTGATTCGGCGGCGCCCACGGCGACCTTGCGGACGGTGTCCGTGACGGGGGCGGAGTTCTTGCGGGTGATGACCACGAAGGTGCAGCCGGCGCATTCCGCGTTGCGGAGGCAGGCGCCGAGGTTGTGGGGATCCTGGACGCCGTCGAGGACGAGGATGAGGGGGTCCTTGACGTCCTTGAGCAACGCCGGGATGTCCGCCTCGTCAAAGAGGCGGATGGGCCGATGGAGGTCGGCGTGGCGCGGGGCGCGATCGTTGCTCCGGGCCATCGGCGGTTTACTTGCGGGCCAGGCGACCCTGCGCGTGCAATGCTTCGGCGATCTGGATCGCGTTGAGCGCAGCGCCCTTCCAGAGCTGGTCGCCGGAGACCCAGAGGGAGAGGCCGTTGTCGAAGAGGGTGTCCTTGCGCAGACGACCGACGCCGCACTTCTCCTTGCCGGCATAGTCGAGCGGCATCGGGTACTTCTTGTTGGCCGGATCGTCGCAGAGTTCGGCGCCGGGGAAGGCGCTGATGGCCTTGCGGGCGGCGGCGAGGTCGACCGGACGTTCGAACTCGGCGCTGATGGCGATGGAATGGGCGCGGAAGACCGGGACGCGGACGCAGGTCGTCGTGACCTTGAGGCCGGGGAGGTCCATGATCTTGCGGCCTTCGTTGAGCATCTTCATCTCCTCCTTGGTGTAACCGTCCTCAAGGAACGAATCCACCTGAGGGATGAGGTTGAAGTTGATCGTATGCGGATAGACCTTCGGCGCGAGCTTCTCGCCCTTGGCCCAGGCGCGGGCTTGCGCGTCGAGTTCGCGCATGGCCTCGGCGCCGGTGCCGGAGACGGCCTGATAGGTGGAGGCGAAGAAACGCTTGAGGCCGAAAGCCTGGTGAAGGGGGTAGAGCCCCATCAACGCGATGGCCGTCGAGCAATTGGGGTTGGCGATGATGCCCTTATGGTTCGCCAGATGGTGGGCGTTGATCTCCGGGATGACCAGGGGGACGTCCGGGTACATGCGGAAGGCCGAGCTGTTATCGATGACGATGCAGCCGCGCTTGACGGCTTCCGGGGCGAGGGCGAGGGAGATCGAACCACCGGCGCTGAACACGGCGAAATCGAGGCCTTCGAAAGCCTCGGGCTTGGCTTCCTGGACGGTCCATTCCTTGCCGCCGTAGCTCACCTTGGTGCCGGCCGAGCGGGCGGACGCCAGGGGGCGGAGTTCGGCCACGGGGAAGTTACGCTTGGCCATGAGCGCCAGCAGTTCTTGACCCACCGCGCCTGTCACGCCCACGATGCCGATACGATATGCCATGTTCTGAGTTCGAGTTAGGTTTGAAGAAGGAGGTGAGGAGGTGAACCGACGCCTGGAAGGGCTGGGTCTGCCTTCCGCTGAACATTGCATCGTTGTGTCGGTTGACCAGCAAAAATTGTGGCATTTCAACGGCGCGGACTGCCGAACCTACGTCGTCAGCACCGCCCGTGCGGGCGTGGGATGCGTCCAGGATTCCCACCAGACTCCGACAGGGCTGCATCAGGTCTGCGAGAAGATCGGCGCCGGCGCCTCGCCGGGCATGGTCTTCAAGGCCCGCCAGCCGACCGGGAAGCTCGCCTCGGACTGGGCTACGCCCGAGGACAATCTCATCACTTCGCGCATCCTCTGGCTGGACGGACTGGAACCAGGCCGCAACCAAGGCGTGGATGCCGAAGGCCGCGTCGTCGACACGCGCCGCCGCTTCGTCTATATCCATGGCACGAACCAAGCCGCGAAGCTGGGACAACCTAACAGCCACGGCTGCGTGCTGCTTTCGGATACGGATGTGATCCGCCTGTTCGACCTCGTGCCGGTCGGCACGCCGGTGCTGATCAAAGCCTAGCGGGAAGCCTTGGCCTTCTCGTCCTGATTGGCCTTCACTTGGATCGGCCAC